>NZ_JBRJXU010000069.1:0-17942 GCF_057467645.1 Zarconia sp. | reverse complement strand
TGTGGGGTGTGGGGTGTGGGGTGTTGGGTGTGGGGTGTGGGGTGTTGGGAAAATTCATCTTCCTTGTCTCCCCCTCCCCGCGTCACCGCGTCACCGCGTCTCCCCCTCTCCCCCTCACTCCTCCAGGGGTAACAATCGCCCGATGGTGCGATTCTCGGGAGTGAAGGTGGTGCGAGCGACACGCAGGATATCGTCGGGGGTAATGGCTTCGATCGCGTCGAGTTGTTGGAACAGGTTGCGCCAGTCTCCGGTTTTGACGTCGTATTCCACTAACAGGCTAGCCATGCCGGAGTTGGAGTCGAGAGCGCGCAGCAATCCCGCTCTGGCTTGAGTTTTGACGCGATCGAGTTCCGTTTGGGAGACGGGTTCGCTCGTGAGGCGATCGATTTGAGTTCGCAGTGCGGCGGCCACTTCCTCGACGCTGTGACCGGGAGCGGTGAGGGCGTAGAAGAGCATCATATTCGGGTATTTATCCCCCGGAAATCCGCTCAGTCCTTGGGCGTTGAGAGCCACTTGCTGTTCTTCGATTAGAGAGCGATACAGGCGAGAGGTGCGGCCGTCGCTGAGAATACTGGAGATGATTTCGTAGACGACGCGATCGGGATGGTCGATGGCTTGGATGTGATACCCTTCGAGATACCAGGGCTGGCTTTGCATCCGGATGGTGACTTCCCGCGTCTGGGTTTGCGGGGGTTCGACGACATCCACCGTGGGAGGTTCGGGTCCGGCCTGGAAACGACCGAAATAGGCTTCGGCGAGTTCGCGCACTTCCTTGGGATCGACATCGCCGACGATGGCGATGGTTAAATTATTGGGAACGTAGTAGGTGTTGAAAAAGTCCCGAACGTTCTGGCGGGTCAAACTGCGCAAATCCTCTTCGTAGCCGATGACCGGTTGGCGGTAAGGGTGAGTTTGGAAGGCTTCGTCGAGAAAGACTTCAATGGTTTTACCGATGGGGGAGTTGTCAGTGCGCAGGCGGCGTTCTTCGAGAATGACTTGTTTTTCTTTGTAGAACTCCCGAAACACCGGTTCGAGGAAACGCTCGGATTCAATGGACATCCACAGTTCGAGCTTATTGGCGGGGAAGCTGTAGAAATAGCGGGTGGCATCGGCGGAGGTGGTGGCATTGAGTCCCACGCCGCCGGATTGTTCGACGATTTGACCGAATTTATTTTGAACGACGTAGCGAGCGGCCTGAGACTGTACCCGCTCGAACTGGGTTTGCAGGAGTTTGGTTCTCAGGGGGGAGTTTTGGGATTTGGCGGTTTGCAGCTTATCGAACAATGCATCGAGTTTGTTCAATAAGGGGCGTTCGGCGGTGTAGTTGGTGGTGCCGATTTGTTGGGTGCCTTTGAAGGCTAAATGTTCGAGGTAGTGAGCGACTCCCGTCTGAGCGATCGGTTCGTTGGCACCGCCGACATCGGCATAGGTGATGAAGGAGACGACTGGGGCTTGATGGCGTTCGAGGACGATGAATTTGAGACCGTTATCGAGGGTGAATTCCGTGACTCGATCGACCACACGATCGAGGTAGGATTGAATCGGCAGGGTCTGGGCCCATGCTGATGTTCCCACCCATCCCGTTGTTAGAAAAGTCAGTAAAATGATGGCGATCGGATACTGCCAGCGAACGGACTTTTTCGGCGGGGGCTGACGGAATGGCAGGGGAAGACTCCGTTGCACCCAGCGGCGAAAGCGAGAGAAAATCGGCGATAGCAAGGGGGAATGGGAACTCATAGATGGGGATTCGATCGAGGGAGTGAAAGTTTAGAGATACTTTACCAAAGGTGACAATCTGTGAATCTTTATTGGATTCTGGGGCATCGCACCCCACAATAATCCTACAAACACGATCGCGATCGTACTGCTTTTATGAAAACTCTGCATCAAACTCAATCTTCTGAGGTTCAGACTCGCACTCGGATTTTGGCGTCCGCCCAGCGGCTCTTTGCCCGTCGGGGTTACGAAGGCACGACCACCCGAGCGCTGGCGCAGGAGGCGGGTGTGGCAGAGGGAACGCTCTTCAGACATTTTGACAATAAAAAAGCCATTTTGGTAGAGGTTGCCACCCAGGGGTGGATCGAAATTCTCACGGATTTGCTCACGGAATTGAGCGAGATGGGCAGTTACAAGGCGGTGGCGCAGGTGATGCAGCGACGGATGCTTCATTTGCGTGAAAATGCGGATTTATTGCGGGTGTGTTTCCTCGAGGCACAGTTTCACCCGGAATTGCGCGATCGCATTCAAGCGGAAGTCATCGATAAAATGACCGACGTGGCGGAGGCTTTCGTGCAAACGGCGATGGATCGGGGCATCTATCGGCAAATGAATCCCCGGTTGGTGGCAAACGTGTTTCTAGGAATGTTTATGATTTCCGGCTTCAGCCATCAAACGATGTTGAGCGAAGATGCGTCGCCTGCCGCGTTGAAAGAGATGGCGGAGGGTTTGGCGGATATCTTTCTTAATGGGGTGCTCGCGAAGGAGTCGTCTTGATTGCGTAACGTCAGTTTTGGATAAGCTGAAACCCTGATGCTACCGTGACTCAGAAATAGGCAAAAACCTGATTCTGTCGTTGAAGCATTCAAAATTGAGTGCTTAACCAAAACTCAGGTTACGTACTGTTTCGATGGTTTATTTAGAAGGCTTAGGGGCTCGCTTCCGACCAAGTGCCGCGAACATCGCTGTCATCCCCAATCCAAGTAACACCGCTGGTTCTGGTACATCTGTCGAATCTGTCACTAAGGTCGCGACTAGCCGCTCTCCTAGCGCATCTCCGGCTGTCGGATCGGCTAAAACTTCTTCTCTGGTACGAGTAAAGAAAGCGATATCTAGATGTGGGCGAGCGCCTCGGGTAAAGCCAACGGGTGCGTCTGGGAAATCGTTCCCCCAGTCCGTGAGGTGAATGTGGGGGCTGGGCGCGTCTCCTTCAAACAAGTCGGCTTTGGGGTTTGGTGCTGAAAATAGGTTGATTTCTTCTGTTCTAACGCCGCCGACGTTCAAACCGGTCGGGGAATCCCAACGTCCGGTTTGTAGAATCTCGCCCGTTGTTGTATCGAAGTTGAAGTTGAAGCCTGGAGTTTGAGTGTTGTTGGTGAAAGATTGTAGTAGCTCGCCTTGGGGAGTGAAGAATGCGATGTCGAAATCACTCAGGTCGTTCGAGCGCACAATACCGTCTGGGGCAATTGTGTTTTCTTCGTAGCTGAACTGACCTTCAGCTCGGTAGCCGAGTGTTTGTCCCGTCCAACTCAAATTGAAAGTGACTGCGTTAGCGGGCAGGGTGAAGCCGAACGTAGCGATCGCTCCCGACGCGGCGATGGCTACTTTGGATTTAAGCATCGTGGATAGTGTTGCGAGTATAGTCTGGCTCAAGCTAGCAGATTCGATCGAGTGGTGTCAAAAGACGCTTTGTCTTGTAAACGATACGTTTCAGGGCGAGGTACCTCTACTCCGAAGCACATCAATTTTCCTTCAACCAATTCCTGTACAGTATCGCTTCAGCTCAGAAATGTTGGATATATTTAACGTCAGCTCGGGATAAAAAGTATCGGGTTATATCAAGTTCGGATAATCACTGAAAACCCGCGCGCTCATGCTAAATCTCTCCCCCAGCTCCCCCAGCTCACTTCACGGTGAATTATCAGTATTCAACCGAACTTGATATTAGGCTGGGGTGTAGGGGGACTGGGTGTGGGGGTAGAGTTTTCGGCGATCGCTCATGGTTGCAGTCGATTGGATCTGGTGGGGTTCGAGATTCTTCTACTCATGACTCTCATCCACATCAGCTCGCCCGACGTTCAAGTATCCTTAACCAGCGCCTCATGTTAACTGAATGCAGCTATGGAATGGCGACGGCTATACGTCCCAGATTTGCCGAACATCCAAACGCAGATTGAGATTGCAAGAGTACCCGGATTTTATTAATGGGTAATCTGTAATATTTGTCAACCTCTGTATAAATACTTAATCGAAAAATTGTGTTTTCGGGGCGATCGAAGTTTTGGAGAGAAGGCGATTGCGTTGACGACAAGTTGGGAGTTTTGGAGCAACTTTAATGTGAGTTAGCTACAGCATTAAACCCAACCATGTTTTAAAACTTGACAAAATCCTACCATACCCCGGCAACCCTTGTAAACTCGTTCCCGATTTTGCCGTAAATCCTGGCAACTTTTATCCAAAATTGGCGGGACTGATTTGAAATTTTTATCGATTTTGGCGATATATTTTGGCGAAATATTCAGCTCTAGGCAGTCAAGACAGATGGATTGAAGCTGTATCTCCAACGATTTCAGCAGAACGACTAACCCATTGTCAATTGTCAATTGTCCATTGCCCCATCTACCTTCCCATATTGCGCTTCATGCGTTCGAGTTCTTCATCCGCTTCCCAGCGCTCGAATACTTGGTCTAGGGGGTCGGTACTGCCATAGATGGTGCGACCGGTGCTGCTGGAGGTTTGATTCCAACCGGTATCCCAACTGGATTGGGACTGAGTTCTAGCGCGATCGGCATTGACCTGGGCAGCTTTGGCGCGGATTTCCCGACGGCGCGTCTGAATCTTATCTTGTAATTCCTTGGCTTTTGCCGCTCGTTCTTTCACCCCTTGCATTTGTCCCCAAAGCTGGTTCCCTTGGCGCAGAAGCGTTGCTTCCCGTTCTTCGGCTGCCCGGAGTAAATCCTCTCGCTTGGCGGCTTTTGCTTTATCGACGCGGATGTGCCAGCGCTGCACTTCTTGGGCGGTTTCCAGGATTTGGTCTTCGAGTTGCTTTTCCTTGAGTTTCAGGTCGCCAATCAGCCGTAGGGTGCCTTCCTCTTGTTCCCGCAGTTGTTCGTCGAGGGCTTGTAATTCCAGGTGGGGATGAGCCCGTAGAAATTCTTCGAGGCGGGTTTCGAGAAATTTACTCAGGTCGTTAAATAAGCCCACGGTTGACTCCCAGATGCGATCGGCGATCCTCTTAATTTTAATTCTCCATCCTAAATTTTGCCTATTTCGGATAGCCGCCACGATGGATGGGGAATGGGGTGTGGGGGAAGACGCGGCGACACGGTGACGTGGTGACGCGGCGAGGGAGTGTGGGGAATTCACGAGAAAGGGTAGGAGTCAACAACCGTTACCCCTGCAGCTTGTTATTTTCTCGAATATCCCCAAACGCGAACGGTTTATTCTAAAACTGCTGTCCGACGTAAACCGATCGAACTTCTCCGTTGCGGCGAACTACGGCTTGCTGGTTGCTCACTTCCACCAACGACCATCCACTAGCACCAACGGTTTCGCCGACGTTGATGCGCTGAGCGACACCGTTAATTTCAAACAACGCGGCGGAACGATCGCCGAATTCGAGGAATCCCATCAAAGTATGAACGTTGCTGGGTGCCGCTTCGATGGCTTCAGCGGGTTCGGCAGCGGAGGCAACCGTGGGTTTGTTCGGTGCGGGTTCGGCAGCCGGTTCGGTGTATTCGGGTTCCCAAACTGGTTGGGGTTCTGAGGCTTCTTCGGTGTACTCGGATTCCCAAGCGGGTTCGGAATAGTCTTCGGCGTATTCGTCGGTATATTCCGGTTCCCAAACGGCTTCGGGTTCGGAATAGTCTTCGGTGTATTCCGGTTCGGCTGGAGTGCTCGCCGCCGCGGCAATTTGTTCGGTCTCTTCGACGACTTCCGGTTCGGCGGCAGCCACTGGAGGTGCGGCGGCTGGGGCAGCAGCGGGTGCGGCGGCGGGTGCGGGACTGGCGTTACCGTTACCGCTATTGGCATTCGCGTTGTTGCCATTGCCGTTATTATTACCATTCGCCGTTGCGGTCGGAGGCGTGGGATTGCTGGCGTTGGGGGGTTGCGGTAGGCGGGCAACCGGAGCGGTATTGCGACCGAGAACCGTGGCGATTTCTTTGAGAGAACCGGCAATATCATCGATCGAAGCGGGATCGATGGGAATGTTCAGGGTTGCCTGGGGGGGAATGGCAGCAGCAGCAGTCTGAGGGGCTGCTTGGGCTTTCGCACCGCTACCCCCACCAAATCTGGTATTGATGCGTTCGAGCGATCGCTCCATGTATCTGACAAACTCGCGATCGGCCGTTACTTGCGGGTCTTCTGGCGCCGACGGGGTCGTGGTTGCTGTTGGGGTGGCAGTGGGAACCAATCGATTCTGGACGAACTGCTGCACTTCATCTCGCCACAGCCACAGCCCCAGGGTGGCCACCAGAGAGGCACAAGCCGCCCCGAGCAAGAACTTATCGAAGGCTTCTCCGGCAGTATCGGTGGTTTGGGTTTGGGTCGCTTTAACGGTAACCGTACTGTCTGTATCGTCTTTTGGCGGTTCGCTGGGGCGAGGAACCACCAGGGGTCTCATGATAATGGGGGGAACCTGAACGGGTTTGACCGCAACAGTTTGCGGTTGTACGGGTTCTTGAGGCAATCCGAAATCCCGATCGAGAACGCTATCGACATCGGAAAAGACATCTTCGATCAGCCGGTCGGCTTCCGTATCGAAAGACCCCGCACTCAGACGAGTTGATTCATCGGGCTGTTTCGCGGTAACGGATTTTGTGCTGCTAGTCTCAGACATGGATTCCTCTTGTAACTCGATCCTCAAAAATCGCGATCGCCCACCCCGCATACAACCGATTTTTTGGGTTTGGGTTATGCTTCTAGCAATTTAGCAAGAAAAGCGATAAGGGGGAATAGAAGAATTATAATTTCTTCACCGGTTTTTGAGTTCGCAATGCGGAATTCGGAGTTTGGAATTCTCAATTCTCAATTCTCAATTCGAAGTATCGAGCGACCCATCCCCGCGTCTCCCCATCTCCGCATCCCCGCGTCCTCGCTTCACTGCCCCAAACCGCCCAAACCCACGGTAAACTAAACTCTGGTCACTATCCCCTGTTCCTAAGTTCGGCATGGCTACTTTTCTCTTGGAAGTCGGTACGGAAGAATTACCTGCAAGCTTTGTCGCCGGTGCGATCGCGCAATGGAACGATCGCGTCGAAGCGAGTTTGCTCAAAGAGCGTCTCGCGCCGGAAACGGTTCGGGTCTACGGCACGCCACGCCGCCTTGCCATTTCGGTAGAGGGGATTCCAGAGCGCCAAGACGATCGCACTGAAGAAATTAAGGGACCTCCTGCCAAAGCCGCGTTTAAAGAGGGCAAACCCACCAAAGCCGCCGAGGGATTCGCCCGCAAGCAGGGGGTGGAACTCGACGCCCTGGAAGTGCGCCCGACGCCGAAAGGGGAATTCGTCTTCGTTCGCAAGGAAATTCCCGGTCGTCCTACGGCAGAAATCATAGCGGAACTGGTGCCGGAATGGATCGGCAAGCTGGAAGGGAAGCGGTTTATGCGCTGGGCGGATGAAGAGATGCGGTTTTCCCGTCCGATTCGCTGGTTGGTGGCCTTACTCGACGATCGGGTTTTGCCCATCGAGATAACCACCGGTGCGGAAACTATCGTCAGCGATCGCATCACCTACGGTCATCGGGTTCTCGGGGAGACGGGAGAGGGCACGAGTATCGCCAATGCCGCCGACTACGCAGACAGTTTGCGGCAAGCCTTCGTGGAAGTCGATCCCCAACAGCGGGCAACCGCCATCGAACATCAAGTGGAAGCCCTTGCGACTGGGGTAAACGGGGTGGCGGAAATTTCCCCGGACTTGCTCGCAGAGGTGACGGATTTGGTGGAATGGCCTACGGCAATTTTGGGCAATTTCGATCGCGATTTTCTCATTTTACCCCCGGAAGCCATCTCGACGGTGATGGTCTCCCACCAGCGCTATTTTCCGGTGCGCAAAAGTGCCGATTCGCCGGAATTGTTGCCCTATTTCATCGCAGTTTCCAACGGAGACCCGGCAAAATCCGATATTATTACCCGAGGCAACGAACGGGTGATTCGGGCGCGTTTAGCGGATGGTGAATTTTTCTATAAATCTGATTCTAAACAGCCTTTAGAAACCTTCGTCGAAAAGTTAAAAACCGTTACGTTTCAAGAGGATTTAGGTACGGTTCGAGATAAGGTCGATCGGATTTGTAAAATTGCTGAATATATCGCCGAGCAACTAAACGCGACTCCCGAACAGCAGCAAAAAATTCAACGGGCGGCGTATTTGTGCAAAGCAGATTTAACCACCCAAATGGTGTATGAATTCCCAGAATTGCAGGGCGTTATGGGGGAAAAATACGCCATTACCAGTGGGGAAGATGACGAAGTTGCCAAAGCCATTTTCGAGCATTATTTGCCTCGGGGAGCGGGAGATAGTTTACCCGAGACGCTAACGGGACAAGTGGTGGGAATTGCCGATCGCCTCGATACGTTAGTGAGTATTTTTGGCTTGGGAATGCTACCCAGTGGTTCCTCCGATCCTTTTGCCTTGCGACGGGCGGCAAATGCGATCGTTAATATTACCTGGAATGCGGATTTAGCTATCGATTTAGCTAAATTACTCGATCGCATCGTTGCCGATTTCAAACAAGAGCGCTCGGAAGCCTCCGACGAGTTACTGCCTCAACTCCAAGACTTCTTCTTACAACGCATCCAAACCTTACTTCAAGACGAACGCAACATCGATTACGATTTGGTGAATGCCGTGTTGGGAGAGGACGATCGCGAATATACGGAACGGGCAATTTCTAATTTACTCGACGTGCGCGATCGGGCATTATTTTTACAGGAAATTCGCGATAATAAAACCCTCGATCGCATTTACGAAACCGTGAATCGATCGACACGTTTGGCAAAGCAAGGTGACTTGAATACCACCCAACTCGATCCGACTCAAGTGGTAAAACCCGAACTCTTTCAAGCCGCATCGGAAGGGGCATTTTACGAGGCAATTGTCAGCTTAGTCCCCCGTACCGAAGCCGCCGCATCCGATCGCAATTACCAACAACTCGTCGATGCCTTAGCTGAAATTGCTCCCACCGTCAGCCGCTTTTTCGATGGAGAAGATAGCGTGTTGGTAATGGATGAAAATCCGGAGATTAAACAAAATCGATTAAATCTACTCGGTTTGTTACGCAATCATGCCCGAGTTTTAGCAGATTTTGGACCGATTGTTAAAGGATAAATCACAAGTGCGAGCATCTTGCTCGCCTTCCCAACCATCTCGGTGTGTTACGCAATCATGCCCGAGTTTTGGCAGATTTTGGACCGATTGTTAAAGGGTAAGCCACAAGTGCGAGCATCTTGCTCGCCTTCCCAATAATATCGAACCCACCCCTAACCCCTCCCAAGAGGGGAACTCTCGTATTACGTTTGGGCAATGAAATCTTGAAAATATTTATCCAGATCGCGCTGCGTATCGAATAGAACTTGTAATTCTAATTCGGGATTGCTAGAAATTCCAGAGCGCATTTCGGCATAGTTTAATAATGCTTCTTGAACAGCATTGCGATAGTTATCTAATTTTGCAGCGTCTAGTTTTGCCATCGAACAATTTCCTCCTCAATCTACGAGAATTATCGCTCGGGTCAGTCTCCGAAAAGAAAAGGGCGAAGCATTTGGATTTGTGAGGTTTCGTTTTTGGGAGAATTTGTCGCCCAAATGCTTTGCCCCTACACTTCCCCCTCACCGCGTCCCCGCGTCTCCCCATCTCCGCGTCTCCCCACTCCCCTCTTCCACAAACGCTATCGTAAGGGAGTAGCGAGAGAACGAGAAACCGGCGACGATGGCACGAGACGAGGCATACCGGGAAGCCCAACGGCGAATTGAAGCGGAACGAATCGAAGGCACAACAGAACTCGATTTAATGAATCTGGGGTTGACGGAGTTACCGGAGGAAATTGGTCAACTCGTGAATTTGAAAGTTCTCGACCTTGGATATAAATACAGAGAGGATGGCGAGAGAAACCAGCTTGGGGAGTTACCGCAATGGTTGAGAAATCTCACCCAGTTGCAGAGGCTTTCCCTCAACGACACTCAACTAACACAGTTGCCCGAGTGGCTGGGAAATCTCACTCAGTTGCAAGTACTTTTACTCGGAAATAACAAACTAACGGAGTTACCGGAATGGTTAGGAAACCTGACCCAGTTGCAGGAGCTTTCCTTCCACAATAATAAGCTAACGGAGTTACCGGAGTGGTTGGGAAATCTCACCCAGTTGCAGAGGCTTTCCTTTGGTAGAAATTCTCTAAGTGGGTTGCCCGAATGCTTAGGAAACCTGACCCAGTTGCAAGTACTTTTACTCAACGACAGTAAGCTAACGGAGTTACCGGAATGGTTGGGAAACCTGACCCAGTTGCAAATACTTTTACTCAACCACAATAAGCTAACGAAGTTACCGGAATGGTTGGGAAACCTGACCCAGTTGCAGGAGCTTTTTCTTGGGAACAATCAACTCAGAGAGTTCCAGACAAGAGAGCTACCGAAATTGCTGGGAAACCTGACCCAGTTGCAAGGACTTTACCTATTCAAAAATCAACTAACGGAATTACCAGAATGGTTGGGCAATCTCACTCAATTACAGGAGCTTTCCCTATCTGAGAACCAACTGAAAGAGTTACCCGAGTGGTTGGGAAACCTCACCCAGTTGAAGACGCTTTTGCTCGACCACAACCCCCTCAACCCCGAATTCGCGGCTGCCTACAAACAAGGACTCGAAGCCATCCAAGCCTATTTACGCGCCCTCACCGAAGGCAAAGCGATCTTAAACGAAGCCAAACTCATCCTCGTCGGAGAAGGGGAAGTCGGCAAAACCTGCTTGCTCGGTGCATTGCGGGGCGATACCTGGGTTGAAGGACGTCCCACCACCCACGGCATTGAAATCAAACCTGTCACCGTCACCGAGGGCAACACCGACATCACCCTCAACGGTTGGGATTTTGGCGGCCAGCGCGTCTATCGCCCCACCCATCAGCTCTTCTTCAGCGCCCCAGCGGTCTATCTCGTCGTCTGGAAACCACGGGAAGGCCCGCAGCAGGGGTTCGTCAAAGAGTGGATTACCCTCATCAAACACCGCGAACCCGATGCCAAAGTCCTCGTCGTTGCCACCCATGGCGGTCCGCAGCAGCGCCAGCCGGATATCGACAAACAAGAACTCATCGACCTGTTTGGGGAAGAAACGATTCAGGGCTTCTTCTTCATCGATAGCAAACCCGACGGGGCAACCCAAGCCTGCAAAAATATCGACGCGCTCAAAGAGAAAATCGCCTCCGTTGCGGTTGCTTTACCGGGGATGGGGCGGGTCATTCCCGCGAAATGGCATCGGGTACGCGCAGCCTTACAAGCCACAGGTAAACCCTATGTCTCCTATGACAATGCGATCGCCATTTGTGAAGAACAGGGAGTAGAAGGACTTTTTGCCGAACTCTGCCTGCGCGTCTACCACACCCTCGGCAACATCGTTCACTACCACTACGATCCGCTGTTAAAAGATATCGTTATCCTCAAACCCGATTGGCTGGCAAAAGCCATCAGCTTCGTCCTCGACGACCCCGAAACCCGTCGCCGCAACGGTTTGGTGGAGTTCTCCCATGTGAGCCAACTTTGGCGCAATCCGCCCTTTGCCGGAGAAACCGGATACCCCCGCGACTTGCATCCAATTTTCCTGCGATTGATGGAGCGCTTCGACCTTTCCTATAAAGTGGTTCTCGATGCCGCCTCCCCGGAAGCCAGCACCACCAGCCTCATCGCCCAACTCGTTCCCGACAATCGCCCGCAACCCTTCCCCTGGAACGCCGAACCGGGCGCTGGGGAACGCCAGCAAATCCAAATCTGCCGCATTGTAGACGATCGCGGTCAACTCGCCAACGCCGAAGGTCTCTTCTACCAGCTCATCGTCCGCCTGCACAAATACTCCCTCGGCCGCCGCAACTACGAAGACAGCGTCCACTGGCAGCGCGGACTCATCCTCGACGACGACTACAACGGCCGCGCCTTCCTCGAACACATCGACACCAACATCCGCATCACCGTCCGGGCCGCCTATCCCGAGCGCTTCCTCCATAAACTCACCGACGATGTCAAATGGCTGGTGGAAAATTTCTGGGAAGGGTTGCGCTGCGAAATCGTCGTCCCCTGTATTGCCCCCTGTGGGATGAATCGACCGGGTTCGGGGCAGTTTGAAGTCCAAAAACTCATTGCCAGCAAAAATAAAGGTCGTCCGGAATATCCCTGCAACGTCTCCGGCTGCGATGAATGGCAGAATATCGACGCACTGATGCGCAACGCCCCATCTACCCCCGCCGCACCCCAAGTCCTGCTGAGCGAGCAAATCTCCGACGTACAAACGGCGGTTCAACAAATCGGTCAAAATCTCCGCGTGCTAGACCAACGCAACCACAAGCGTTTCCAGACACTGAACCAAAATCAAAAAGTCATCCTCAGCCGCGTAGACGAGCAATTTGCAAGGCTGATGCAAACCTTCGTCGATGAAGCCAAAGAAGGTCCGCGCCTGTTCAGCCTCAAACCCATGGAACCGGGATTTTTCGATCGCCCCAAATGGATCGATGCCAAATTCCAGCTAACCCTCTGGTGCGAGCATTCCCGCCAACCCCTCCCCCAACTCAACCCCGACAATCCCAAACTGGGGGTTTACGAGTTGAGGCTACCTCGCGAGTGGTTCGCCAAAGCCGCCCCCTACCTCAAATTCATGACCTCCACCATCGGCTTAGTTCTACCCGTCGCCGCCTCTGCGGGGAAAGCGATGATGGAAGAAGCCGCCTACAAAAGCATCGAAAAGGAACTGGATTTAGCCCAAAAAAGCATTGAATTTTCCCTCAAAAGCAGCGACATCGCCGTCGATTGGTTCGGCAAACGGGATACCCCAGATCTCGATCGCACAGAAGACGCCATCCGCGCCCAAGGTTCCATGCTGCGCCAACTCCACAGCTTCCTGAAAGAAAAAGACCCCAGCTTCGGCGGCCTCATTCGCGTCCAAAACAAGCGCCAAGAGTTTCTCTGGATTCACCCCCAGTTTGTCGGTGAGTATTGATTTGTAGGGAACGGGGAATGGGGAATGGGGAATGGGGAATGGGGAATGGGGAATGGGGAATGGGGAATGGGGAATGGGGAATGGGGAACGGGGAATGGGGAACGGGGAGACGGCGACAATAAAGATTAACCAATTGTTCATTGTTCATTGTTCATTGTTCATTGTTCATTGCCAAAAAAATGCATAACTTCCCCCCACTCAGACGTATTAGATCTTGAAAGCCACGGAGGATGTTTCGATGCAACTCAAATCTCTTGGACTGACCGCTACGATCGCACTGCTGAGTGGATTTTCCCTCGCCTCAAATGGAATCGCCGCTACGAGTCCGGGTTTTGAGACCCCTTCTACCTTCACCGTCGCCGAAAAAATAATTGGCAATCCCGTCGAAGCCAATGACGAGTTCGATCGCTGGTTTTACCAAGGCAACACCGAAATTGACGCCGGCAACTACTTTAAAGCCATCAACGCCTACGATCGCGCCCTGGAAATTAACGATCGCGTTCCCGAAGTCTGGTTGAATCGAGGTATTGCTCTGACGGAGTTAGAACGATACGAAGAAGCCGTCGAATCTTACGAAACTGCCCTGGAAATCGCCCCGGAAATGGTCACCGCATGGGTGGGATTGGGCAATGCCCTCGACGATGGCGGCGACCCCGAAAAAGCCCTCGAAGCCTACGCACAAGCCCTTAAACTGGACTCCAAAAGCGGTAGTGCTTGGTACAACCAAGGGGTCACCCTCATGCGCCTGGAACGCTACGAAGAAGCCGTCGAATCCTTCGATCGCACGATTGAAGTCAGCCCCCGCTTTGAAAGTGCTTGGGTTAATCGGGGCATGAGCTTGCTGAGCTTGGGAGACTACGAAGAAGCCGTTGAATCCTTCGATCGCGTCATGCGCATCAACCCCAACAATACCCAAGTCCGACAACTCCTCGATGCCATCAACGATAGCCTCGGCGCTCGATCGAATCCCGCTTGGGGTTAATCGGCTTCGGGGGCTTTGGGAGCGGGGGGAGAAAGACCCTGACCAAAATGCATGACTGTCCTCACGACAGCTATGCATTTTTATTGATTTTTGTCAAGTAAACTCGTCGCCACTGGGATAGAGGACGCGGAGAATTGGGGGAAATGGGAGCAAGATGCTCCCACTATAACTTTTCCTGGACTCCCGAAGCTTCCCCTGCCTCCTCTGCTCCCTCCTTCAGTCGGCGATCGCTTAAGATTTGCTCCAACTCGAATAGGGAAATTTCGCTAAATTGGCGTTGTAGTACCGAGCATCGTGGGAGACTTCCATCCCAATCCAGTCGGGAAGTTCGATTTCTTGATGCTCGTCGGTGAGTTCCACTTCTGCCACAATTAAACCCTGATTGGCCCCAACAAATTCATCGACTTCCCAAACTAAATCGCCGATGGGAATTTTGTATCGCGTTTTTTCTACGGGGGGTTCGTCGCAAAGTCGATCGAGCATTTCGCGAGCATCTGCCACTGGAATCGGATACTCGAACTCCATCCGGGCGAGTCCCACCGTTGCGCCTTTAATTGTCAGGTAGCCGTTGTCACCGATAATCCGCACTCGAACGGTTTTTCCCGCACCGCTGGTAATATACCCTTGAGCGTAGTCCATTCCGGAGGCGAGCGATCGCCACTCATCGCTCACCACCAAAAACTTTCGTTCGATTTCAACTGCCATCTGAGTACTCCATCGGTTTTTTGAGGATGCGGTATTTTCGGATAAATTTTGGCATCCCAACATTCGAGTTATTATCTCTTAGATAGAGTTGAGTCGATCGCTTGTTTGGCAAGCATCGGGATTACTTATTCTCTATTTTCCCTGTCCGCGAGAGGGCGAAGCATTTGGATAGGTCAGATTTTGCCTGACCAAGAATTTATCCCCCAAATGCTTGCGCTCCTACAGCAACTCTTTTGGTACAAATGATCGCTCGAACCCCAATCAAAACCTCACAACCCGTTTCCCGAACCCTATGGGGGGATGCGTGGCGGCGATTTCGTCGCGATCGCATGGCGATGTTGGGGACGATCGTTCTGATTGTGATTGCTCTGGGGGTATTGCTCGGTCCCATTGTTTACAAAACCCCCTTTGATACGATCGATTTTGCAAAATCGACGATGGGTCCGAGTTGGCAGCATCCCTTCGGCACCAACGACCTGGGACAAGACCAACTGGCGCGGGTGTTATCGGGGGGGCGCATTTCCCTGGCCGTGGGGGTGAGTGCGATGGTGGTGGCGATTTCCCTGGGAACGACAATTGGTGCAGTGGCTGGATTTTTCGGGGGGATTGCCGACGTACTGCTAATGCGGCTGACGGACTTATTTCTCGCCCTACCCCAACTCCCCATTTTGCTGCTGGTGATGTATCTGTTTCAAGATACCGTTAAAGCGATCGCCGGGGCGACGTTGGGGATTTTTGTCCTGATTGTCATCGTCATCGGTTCCCTCAATTGGATGTCCGTGGCACGGCTGGTGCGAGCCAATTTTTTAACTCTGCGGGAAATGGAATTTGTTTCGGCGGCTCGAACGTTGGGGGCAAGTCCCTGGCGATTGATTTGGGTGCACCTGATTCCCAATGTCTTCGGAACGGTCATGGTGGCGGCAACCCTGGCCGTGGGAACGGCCATTATTACCGAATCGACCCTCAGCTTCCTCGGACTGGGCTTTCCGCCGGATATTCCCACCTGGGGGCGAATGCTCTACGACGCGCGAAACTATCTCGAATCGGCACCGCACATGGCATTATTCCCCGGTTTGGCTATTTTTTTGACCGTCTTGAGTATTAACTTTATCGGTGATGGGTTGCGAGATGCGATCGACCCAAAAACTCGACAACGTTGAGATGCATGCCAAGAAAACCCGACCCGTTTCCCCGGATGCGCCGCACAATAGCTGAATTAACCTCAGTTCGGGTTAAGGATACTTGAAAGTCTGGGTACAGATGTGGATTCGAGTCATCAGTAGAAGAACCTCTCACCCCACTGGCTCTAATCGACTCTAAGCACTTGCGATCGCCCCCTACACCCCACACCCTACACCCCACACCCAACCCCCAACCGACACTTTTTATCCCGAACTGACGTTAATTAGTAACCAATAAGTCCGATCGCAATCGATAGAATCGATAAAAACCAAAATGATATTGAGGTGAAACATCGGGAATGACGATCGAATTTTATAGAAGCATCATCGGCTTGGCGGCGATCGCGATCGTGGGTTGCAGCACATCAGTGGACGCGCCATCTCAACCGTCAGCCGGATCGGAACCCGCACCCTCCGAAGCCGTTACCGAACCCGCAGCCACCACTCCCCCATCGGACGCATCCACTCCAGAGGTGTCGAACCTCGAAACACCAAACACAAGCACCGCTCAAAACCCAACCCCAGATGCGCCGACAGACCAAACGCCTGCCGTCACCGCCCAGAATTTCAATACGGCGAATCCATCCACGGTTCCCATCGAAGTGGGATATCTCTCCGAAATCGAAGGGGATGTGACCTGCCGTCAAACCGGGGGAATCCTCGCCTATGCGGAAACCCAGAGCTATCTGGTCTACATCTGCGCCGACGCCGACGATCCGACGCAACCTCGGTACTATCGCAGTTTCGATCGCGATGGCAATCCGGGACTGAATTTGGAAGCCACCGATTACGATCCCTTCAAAGGTCGATACTTCGAGTTTAAAAACAGCCAGTACTCCTACCTCCTGCAAATTCCCACCGGGGCAACTCCCAATCCCCGGCTAACGGTGCAGTTTCCCGATGGAGAGTTCATCGAGGAAGAGGTCATGCGGTATTTAGCCAAGTAAAAACAACGTCAGTTCGGGATAACAGTTTCCGGTGAGGACGGGGTGTGGGGTGTAGGGTGTGGGGTGTGGGTGTAGGGGGAATGGAATCTCATCGAACGGCCTCCATCGATCTATCTATTTTCCCCAATGAGCAAAGATCCCTTTCCACACATGACCCGAATCCACCTCACCGCCACACCTCTGGAAATCCTTAACCCGAACTAGCGTTAAAAACAGCGAGTTCTTGGGGGTAGGGGAAGTAGGAGAGAGTGAACGGACAATTATAGCTAAGCGCATGGCGCTTAGGACAAACAGCACAGAGCAGCATCAACAGCTTCGCGCAAGGTTTTTCCTGACTCAATTAGCCGTCGGGCGATTGATTTCATTCGCGCCCACCAACGCTCAATGGGGTTGAGATCCGGTGAGTAGGAAGGTAGATACAACAGGTGACATCCGGCAGCTTCAATCAACGACCGAATTCGCCCTCCTTTGTGGAAACTGGCATTGTCGAAAATCAGCACCATACCTGGCTTCAAAACCGGTAGCAGATACTGTTCGAGCCACTGCTCGAACAACTCTCGATGGCAACTACCTTCAAAAGTGAACGGAGCTAACAGTTGCTTACCACAGATAGCAGCGATACAGCTAACTCGTTGTTGACGACGACCAGACTTGAGCGCTTCAAATCGTTCTCCAGCTGGCCACCAAACAAATGGGGAATCCTCACGGTTATCCATTCCGGCTTCATCTAAATACACCCGCTCTTGTGGAGGAAACGATTTGAGGTGCTCTAGATATTGACTTCGTTGCTGTTCGTCTCGTTCACTGTAGCCATAAGTCTTTTTTTTCGCGTGTAGCCGATTTTTCTCAAGGTTCGACCCACTGTATGGCGGCTCACAGGCTCAAACCACAACTGAGCGAGTTCGGCTTGAGTCGCACTCGGGTGCTCTCGCACGAACGCTTCAAATTCTGAGGTGTTGGTAATCGCGCGACGGGCACTGCGAGATGCTGCCTCTTGGCGAGAAAGGGTAAGAACATCCCCGGTGGCGGCTCGACGCTTCAACCACAAATCGATCGTGTTGCGACTAATTTGAAACAGCCTCGATGCATCACTTTTTCTAAGACCCCCGTCGATGGCCCCGAGAACTTTCATACGCAAATCGTAACTGTAGGGAATCGCCATGGCTGGATGTCAAAAGATCGAGGAACACACTTCATTATGTCCTAAGCGCGGAGCGCTTAG
>NZ_JBRJXU010000068.1:0-11199 GCF_057467645.1 Zarconia sp. | reverse complement strand
GTTCCCCGTTCCCCATTCCCCGTTCCCCATTCCCCGTTCCCCATGGCTGAAAATTTGTAACGTAAAGAGCGCGATCGGCTATACATCCATTGATTTCAGCTTGAAGCATCATTGTGAAAATGATAATTGACGAGCATTTTTCTAGTGAGTTTATCGCGGCAATCGAACGTTTTTACCCAAAAACGGCAGCATTACTGTCTCATTGCTATGTCAAAGTCATCAAAACGCAGTGGGGAAAACCTCCCAAACCATTACAGTATGTTGGAATTTACTGTCCCGAACCGTTTATTTCTTCCGTTCGATTTCAGCTCGAATTACTCCGAGAAGTCGCTCACTATCTAGGATTAACGGAGGTTGTTTGTGTCAATGCGACCCGACTCATTCGCGATCCGAAATCATCTCTCAAAGAATCGGATTCTCGTTTTTGGTTGGAGTTATGTTGGATCGCCCAGTAACTGAATTGGGTTGAGATTTTAGATTTTGGAGTGAATAGACGTTTCGAACGCAAAAAAATGGAATTAATTTTGAGATCGAAGAAATCGATTCCTTACCTCTTTCCCCTTTAACCCTTTTCCAGTAGAGCTTTAATGACTCTTTTCTGTCGAGATCGCACCATCCGCAATTCTTAAGAGGAAGAACCATGAACGCACAACCCATTTCCAATGAAGTTGCCTTGAGAATCGCCTTAGCTGCCAGGGCTTTACCCGAGATGTCCGTGTCAGATTTACTCGACGCACTGCACCTGAATCTCGGCGATACCCTCACGGAAACGAGCTTGAGTAAAATCACCGTCACCAATCTCAAAACCGCCTTCGGACAAACCTACGATCTCGATGGAGAAGAGGATGGCGAAGATGCAGATACCGGTGAAATTTCTGCTTTTAAGGAAGCTGTGAGGATACTGTGGGGGCAGATGGAGGAAGCAGAGGTCTTACCGGCGATCGAACCCTATATAGAAGAGGATATGCCCGGTTCCATTCGCGTTGCCGTCGCCTCCAACACTCAAGAGCTCTTAGACGGTCATTTTGGATCGTGTCTGCGCTATCTCATCTATCAACTCTCGGCAACGGACCTGAAACTCATCGATATTCGATCGGCGATTGAAGCCGATTTATCTGAAGATAAAAATGGTTTCCGAGTCAATTTAATTCAAGATTGTCACGTTTTATTCATCGTTTCCGTCGGAGGACCGGCTGCGGCAAAAGTCATAAAAGCCGGCATTTATCCGATGAAAAAACATGAAGGCGGTTCGGCACGAGAGATTCTCGGGGAACTCCAAAATGCGATCGCCACCTCTCCTCCCCCCTGGTTGGCCAAGATTATCGGCGTTGCCGCCGGTGAGCGGGTGAAGAATTACAGGGCATGAGGGGCTTCGGGGGCAACGAGCGCTTCGGGGGCTTCGGGGGCTTCGAGGGCATCAGAGGCTAAATTCTCCCTTGTCTCCTTGTCTCCTTGTCTCCTTGTCTCCTTGTCTCCCTTGTCTCCCCATCTCCTCATCCCCCCATCTCCCCATCTCCCTCAAAAACTCGACCCTTGGTTTCCACGCGAAACAGGTAGGTAATCAGAGCGGCGACGAGACAAATCGAGGCGAGCACCACGAGTAGGTTGGAAACCCCTAAAGCCTGTTGAACGAGGGGCAAGCCAAAGGTTCCGACTACCGCTCCGGCTTTGGCGACAGCGGCAGCAAACCCGGCACCGCTGGCGCGAATGGCAGTTGAGAAGACTTCTCCGGACAGTAAAAACGTGGTGGAGTTCGGTCCCATATTCATCATCACGTTGAAGACAATAAAACCGCCAAATAGCAGTACTAAATTCGGCGGTCCGCCTTCGAGTTCTCCCCCGGCACCAGATAGCATCAACAGTCCGATCGCCATGCCGAAAAAGCCCACCATTTGAAGCTTAATGCGACCGAAACGCTCGATCGAGGCGATCGCTAGCAAGAAACCGACAATCAAAAAGACATCGACGAATGCCGCACCTTTGGCAGCGGCGATTTCTCGCACCATTAAGTGGGTATCTTCGGTAAAGACAATGGCGGCAATAATGCTGGGGGTAAAAATCCCGATGCCGTAGGTGGCGATGTCTTGCAAAAACCAAGGAACGGATGCCAAAATCGTGCGCCGTCGGTATTGGGGGGAAAATAGCGCTTTGTAGGATAAACTCGGCGTTTCCTCGGGTGGATTGGTTTCGGGGGTAATGGCGATCGGGTAGGTTAAAATTTGCGTGGCGGCTTCTGAGGCGGCCTGATAGTTACCTTTGGCGATATAGTACAGGGGACTTTCGATGGCAAACGACAGGCGCAACCAGCCTATCAGGACGGCAAACAGCACCCCAACGCCTAACATCCACCGCCACCCGTAGTTGACGATCGCCTCCACGGACTCGGGATAGAGGTGGTTATAGATTTCCATGACGCTAAACCCGACGATCGCCCCCAGCAACGCGCCAACGGCCTGGAAGCTAAAGGCACTCACCACCATGCGACCGCGAAATCGAGATGGCACGTTTTCGGTGATGTAGGAAACGCTGATGGGATAATCCGCCCCAATCCCCACCCCAACTAAAAAGCGAAATAGAATTAACGACGTGGCATTCCACGCCAAGGCACTGGCCGCCGAGGCGATGATGAAAATCGCCACATCAATGGCCAACATCCGCTGGCGACCGATATTATCGGTAATCGGTCCCAACGTCCCAGACCCCACGAGGGCTCCAGCGACGGCAGCGACGGCAATGGCTCCGGTTTGTGCGGCATCGAGACCGAAATCGAGTCGGATGAACGGCATGGCAACGCCGATAATAAAAAAGTCGAAGCCATCGAGGGCAATCAGACCGGCAGACAACATCCACAGTACCCACATCGGTCGGGTAATTTTAGATTTGTCGAGTTGGTCTTGGAAAGATAAAGGCCCGGTGGTGGTTGTCATGCGATCGCAATAAAAGAATGGGGTATTGTCGCAGTTGCCAAGATGGTGAGGACAGCCTGAGTTCATAAAGCATATCGCTATATTCAAAATCAGGGAATGGTGGTCAGATTTCTCGATCGCTGTCGTTAACTATGGCTGTAACCCTTTCTCGCATCTCCAGTTTCTGACAATCCCCTGCGCCAAAAGGGCGATCGTCTTCCTCTCGATCGCCTAAGTCGCTCGAAAAGTCTCCTGACATCCGGCAATAATGGTATAGTCGCCGGCTTCCCATAGATGATAAATCCGATCGGGCAAAACTTCGGCGCACTCAACTTCGTGATATTTCTCTTGGGTCATCGTTCTGACTTGATTAATGGTAATGCGACCCAATTCGGTCTGGGCAAAATTCACAGCGGGGCGATACAATTCACCGTTGGAGATAAACGGAGTTCCGGCTGGTTTTGCCGATCGAACGTCAGTTTTAACGGGATTTTGAGGGTGGGGTTGCCATGTTCCGAATAGGTCATCTGCATAAAATAGGTTCAGATTATAGGTCTCACCATCATTGCGATCGGATGAAAACATCCACCAGATTCCTCGATCGTGCAGTAACGTATTTCCAGTTCCAGTAAAATTCTCGATCGCCACCTTTTCTATCTCCCATTGCAGGGGAAAGTTCGTCGATTTGTACAAAAGCAGTTTGTTCTCTGTCCGATTTTCAAGAACCATATAAATCTCGCTATCGACCTTTAAAATATATGGAGAGGATACCGAAAATTCCTCATTAATTATTATTTTTAATTCAGAGAACCGGCCATCTTCATAACAGGTATAGGCAATCGTTCCCTTTCGATCTCCTTCGGAGTAACATTCCAAAAATATATGTAATTGATTGCCATCAGCCAGTGCAGAAGGATGAAAATACGATCGACCTTGCGGCGGAGTTGAAAACCATTCGATTGATGGCTGTTCGTCTTTCTCTGGCAACGATTGAATCCGGGTACGGGCAACTCCGAAACTCGCCCGATTGACTAAAGTCAGACGCCGAACGGAATCTTGAAGCTTCTTGAGATTCTGTTGGAATAAAAAGTTAAGAAACTGAGCGTTGGTGGGCAGGTAATAAATCGGTGCTTTAGTCGAAGATGCTTCTCGATCGAAATAATCTGCATGATTATTTAAAATATCGACACAAACTTTTTTCGGCCATTTAGCACTTTCAAGGTAAACTCGATCCCGATTTTTGACATATGAGTCATCGGTTTTAAAGAAACCTTTTTTGAGTACCGTTCCCCCGTCGAGTTTATCTGTGATTCTCTGCAGTATGGCTCCGGTAATGCAATCTTGATTGTATATTTCCCAAAAGCAAGCGGGTCTGCCTCGATATTTCATTTCATCATCATGATGAAACGACCAAATCCCATATTTTGCCGTGTCTAAAATTTTGCCTCGGATAATACCACGGGAAAACTTTAAAATAAAATCCAAGTTACGCTCTTCGATTTCTGAAATATCGGAATCGTAAAAATATTCGGAAAACTTTCCTTTTTTCTGAATTTGACAATTCAAACTGGGAGTATCCGTTAATTTTGAAGATAGATCGACCGTTTGAACCGCTCGCGATCGATTTTTAGCCAAGGTAAAGTACTGGCTCCAAAGAAAGTGTTTGAATTTTTCCTTCCGCTTGAACTGTCCTTTTTTATGAAAAATAATTAACTGGCACTCAAGGCGATCGTGCTCGAGAAGGGAGAGAATCGCATTGGCTTGCCATTGTTGAAAATTTGTGCCGCTGCACATGATTCCGAATTTAATTGTTTTCTGATTTTCGGGAGGGCTAGTGTCAAAATTCATGTTCTAATCCCAATTATGTCTCGGCTATCTCGGAAAAATGATGCTGCTGTTGCAGACTTTGATAAAAGTGTTCGTAGCGGGGAATAATCCGCGAGCGATCGTATTGCCGAGCTTGTGAAATTGCCGCTGTGCTCGTGGCTTGATGTTGTTCTCGATCGGTAAGTAGTGTAACCGCTGCGTCCACTGCTGCACTGGGGTTTTCGGGTGGGAATAAAAAACCACTCACACCATGGCGAACCAGTTCTGGCAGTCCCCCAACCTGAGTCGCAACCACTGGAACGCCACAACTCATCGCTTCTAATGCAGCTAAACAGAAACTCTCTTGATGACTGGTAATCAACAGTAAATTGGTTTGCGACAAGAGCGGTATCACATCTTTTTGCACGCCCCAAAATATAACATCCTCTCGAAAATCGCTTCGATCGATAATTTCTTTCACCATTGGCAGCTCTGGACCATCACCAATTAACCACAACTGGGCATCGATTTTCTGACGTAAGGCAAAAAAAATATGGGCGATCGCCTGGGTATTTTTCACCGGTCGAAAATTAGAAATATGCACTAATTTGGGTTGTCTTGATTTGTCCCGTCCAATCCTTTGAATGGGAGTCGATCGAAACCGAGTGCAATCGACAAAATTGGGAATGACTTCGGGCAATTTGGGTAATGCAAAGACTTCAGCAGCCAGACGAGCGTAACAGTGCGACACGGTAGTTAGCCCGTCGAGTGCCCGTAATGCAGATGTCAGTTGGCGACCGATGACCGGATCGCGGCCGAGCAAGGTCACATCAGTGCCATGCAGAGTCCCCACCAGCAACGGGCAAGTCTCGTGCAATCTAGCTCGGACGCGGGCAAATATCTGGGCAAAGGGAACTGCATAATGAAAATGCAAAATTTCGAGTGCTTCGGATTGGATAATTTGACACACTCGATCGGTATAGGTCTCGAGTTCTGTATCCGACCAAACCGCATGCAAGCTAGCGGGATGGCGATCGCTTGCCGGATCGATTGCCCCAAGGTGATAGTGAATACCGCGATGACGATCGTCCCAACTTCCAGGAGGCACGGCTGGAATGATGAAATGTACCTGATGGTCTCGTTGAGCTAATGCCAGGGCTAGCTCTCGGGCGATCCGAACGCTGCCTCCTAAACTGGTATGACACATGATGCCAATGCGCACGGTCGATTTTCCTTAGAGTGAAGTTCTGAAACGTCGATTCTGACAAGAGCATGATGGACGAATCCCCACCCGCAGGTCAATCGATCGGACAAGATTCCAAACTGTTTTGATGCAATGCGAGCTTTTAACCTCGAAGGGATATTCTAAATCAAATCGCAATGTTTCAGTGTAAAACTGAATAGAGAAGAGACCCATCGAACGACGCAACAGTCTCAAGAGTTACCCGGAGGGATTTAGGAATTAGGATGTACATCGGACAACATACTCGTCAATGGCTCAAGGGAATACTGACGATTCAAAAATCAGTGATTCCGGCTATATTCCCCAGAGTGCTGTTTTGCAGTGCTTTTGGTTATCTCGTTTCTTGGCTCTACGTCAATGGCTGGTCCGTCTCTAATCCAGCACTGGGGAATTTAGTACCGACTTTGGTGCTGGGACTTTTACTCGTTTTTCGGACGAATACCGCTTACGATCGCTTCTGGGAAGGTCGCAAAATTTGGGGCAGTATTCTTTGTTCTTCACGCAATATTTCCCAACAAATCTGGGTTTTGGTGGATGAGAAGGAACCGGTCGATCGAACCCAGAAACAGGCCGCGTTGCGCCTGGTGATTGCTTTTGCTGTGGCCACCAAACTCTACCTGCGTGGCGAGCCGCTCGAGGAGCTGGCTCCATTGGTTTCCCCAGCCCAATACAATACGTTGCAAACCACCTCTCATCCCCCGCTCAAAGTTGCATTTTGGATTCGAGATTATCTCAATACCCAATATCAACGGGGTCGCTTGGATGTGTATCAACTCAATGAAATCGTCGAACTTTTGAATAAACTGGTGGACTATCTCGGAGGCTGCGAGCGAATTTTAAAAACCCCATTACCAGCGGCTTATTCTATTCATTTGAAGCAGTTACTCCTGATTTACTGTTTGATTTTGCCCTTTGACCTCGTTGCCGAGCTAGGTTGGATGACCGGGTTTTCCACGGGTTTGATTAGCTTCACCTTGCTCGGCATTGAGGAAATTGGTCTCGAAATTGAGAATCCTTTCGGTCACGACCCGAACGATCTCCCCCTAGATGCCATTTGTCAAGCCATCCAAGGCAACATTGAAGAGCTGAGTACCTTCGATTCGGGCGCTGGTCAGATCGAATCCCGATAACGGCTTGGAGGCGGTATAGCAGTCGCCACGAAAGTGAGGACGGTCTTCTGACACGAGCATCTCTCTCCCCCAGCCTCCCCAGCTCCCCTTACTCCCCCAGCTCGCTTTCACCGATGTCCTCACAACAATAGCGATTGCTATCTCTGCGCACTCGGGTTAGGGTGAAACGATGTGGGTTGCCAGCACGCTCAGCACTCGATCGGCAATCTCTGGGCGATCGTGCATCAATTTTCGCAATCGATCGCGATCGATAACCAACAGATGAGCATCCTCTCGAATTCGGGCGCTCGTCGAGCGGGGTAAGTTGGCGATGGCTTCCATCTCACCCAAGATGCTACCCGGTTCTACGGTTGTCATGGTAGGTGCGTTTTGCTCCGGGTCTTTCTGCGTACCTTTCAAAATCTCGATCGCCCCCTGAGTCAGAATATACATCTGTTCGCTGCGATCGCCCTGGCGGAATACATACGCATCGCGTTCCATGCGACACTCAGAAATCACCTGCGCCACTTCAGCGAGCTGCTCGTCATCCATCAACGAAAACAAGGGAATATTTTGGAGAATTGCCGTGCGATCGCATCTTCGAGCCATGGGAACCGCTAGGAGATTGGCAAACAGACGGAACGCGCCGAGGTGACCGGCGGGTAGTTGTCGAAAGAAGGTAAAGCCCGTATAAACATACGTTCCCCGACCGTAACTGGCAATGACCAGACAGCCATGTTTGGGATCTTCGCCGGGATCGTGACAGGAGAACACGGACTCGTAGCGCTCGTCCCACTCGCCAAAGAAGTACAGTCCCACATCCTGCTTCCAACCCAAAAACGATTCTTCACTCATCTGATTCGGGTAGTTGGCGAGAAAGTGGTCGGGTTGGAGAATTTCCGGAGAGGGGTCTTCTTCGATGGAAACGCGATCGTGAGGCTGATTGAATTTAAAGGGGTAAGGTGTAAATCCCTTCCCCTCAAACGCATATCCCTGATACTGGACGATGAGCGTGCCACCGCGCTCCACATAATCGAGGAAACGTTGGGCGCATTTACGTAAAGATTCTCGCACCACATAGGCATTGGGACCGATGACAATGGCATCAAATTGCTGCAAGTCGATAAATCCCATTTCTGCATCGGTAATCCCATGAAAGTCGATGCCGAAGCTGGTTAAAGATGCCCGAATCTTTTCTGCAATCCCCTCAACGTAGCCATAGCGCAGACCCGCCTCAAATTTGACATCAAGTACTTTGACATTGATGGTTGCGGGTTTGAGAATGTACGTTTCTTGAATGCAGTTGCTTTCAGAGGGGGAACCCGGTAAACCCGGCGTTGCCATCCGTACGGGATTGAGAACCACATCGTAATCCCGACCGTCTACGGAGATGACATAGCGCAATACATAATCGGCGGTGAGGGTATTTTCGGGGAGGACGACTTTAAACGTCAAGGTTTGAGCGCTCCCAACTTTACCCATCGCCAAATCGATATCAGCGGGTTCCACCTGCCAACCCGCTGGGACTTCCAGCCGCAAGCGACCGTTGACGCCATGATGCTCCATGTTACTGCGCGCGACGATCGAAAGTTCGAGAGCTTGCATCTTCCCATGGGCGTCTAGCAAGATGGTTTCCTGGTTGGCTGGATGGAGGGAGATGGGTGGAATCACCGCCAAAGGTAACGCTCGCGAACCCCCCATAAATTTCTCTCGGAACAATGCCGGTGCTTGCAAGGTTAAACGCTGTTGTTGGTAAACAATCTCGCAGGTTCCGCCCATTAACGGTGCGTTAAAAGGCTCTCCGACATAACCCTGGGGCCATTGATAGCGATAATGGTTGGGGGGATCGCTCAGCCAGTAAGGACAACTCATGGTCGAGTGACGATCGACGGTGACCTGATAGCTGGCACTCGCGTCTGACGAGGCTGTTGCACCAGCATCCTGCGGCTGTTGCTGCCATTCCGGTGGTAGATGGAGGGTCAAGTTCACCGAGTCCAGTGGCAGATTACGATGGTTCCACAGGTGCAAGTCGCATTGAAATTGTTGTCCTGGGGTTACTCGACCATCATCGGTGAGGCATTCCAATCGCAATCCCAGAGCGTGACAAATGAGGGTCTCAAAGTCTTGAATTTTTTGGGTCAGTGCCCGATCGAGCGCCTGTCGTCGTCGATCGTCATCGGGGAATTGGGTGGGTAAATCGGTTTGCAGTTCGCGCAAATAAACTAGACCCTCTAACAGGGGTTCGGCAACCTCGATCGTCCCGCAGGCAAAGCGTCCCATCGCGTCTTGCACTTTCTCTTTGGCCAGAAGCAGTTTTGTTCGCAGCCATTGGGAACCCTGACCGGGATAATCCGCAAGACCCGTGAGGGATGAGTCTAAGCCGTCGTACAAATCCGTTTCTCGATTTGGGGTGGGAACGAGACTTTTGTGCAGGGAAAAGTAGTAACAGAAATCCCCCGGCTTGGGAATGACTCCCATCCCTTGAGATTGATGTTGGTTGTAGGCAAGCCAAGCTTGTTCCTGATAGGTCATACCGGCGATCGGATCTAATTCGCCAGTGTTGATGCAAACAATGCCATCTGTTTCGTAGTCGGGGTTGCGATGACCGAAGAGATTCAAAGCCCCGCCGGCACTTTGGTCTCCGCCGGAGTTATTGCAGCTATAGTAAAACTTCTGAGGCTGCCAGGGGGCTAACCCGTCTTGAATCAACTCTGGGAACTGGTTGGGATCTCCGGCCGCTTCAAAAGCATCGTAGGTCACCAAACCGACGGCTTGATGGTGACCGTGAAAATCATCTGCCACGCCCCGCCAGCGAGACACGATAATCTGGGGTTGCACGGCACGGATGACGCGCACCATTTCCTTGAGGACTTCAGTTTTTCCCCATTTTTGCAAGCACTCTGCCGCCGTCTTGGTATAGCCAAAATCGATAAAAGGACCGTACAAGCAGGTGCCACCATCAATGGCTCGGGCATTATTGGCTTCCCAAGAACGAAAGACACCCAGCTCTGTATCTAGGTAAGGGGCAATCCGATTTTGTCCGGCTTCGCCACGAGTGGCCGACCAGTAAACGGCTTTGGCTCCATATTTATGGGAAATATAAGAGAGCAGTCCAATATCTTCGTCATCGGGATGAGCGGCGATGTGAAGGACAGTCCCGATCGTCTGTAACCCTTTTAAACTGTACAGTAGGGCATTTGTATCTCCGATCGGGTTCGAACTGAGCTTTTTCACCAGAAGTACTCCAAATTTTGAACTCTCCACGGCTTAAAAGACCGTGGATTCTAGGTTAGTGGCTCCAGCATCACAAAGCGTGTGCTGGAGCCACCCTGCGATACAATCGTCTCAAGTCACTGAACACGCTATAGCGCTGTGGGAGGTTCAATACTCCCGTAGACACCTTGGCTAGGCTAATACCTAGCTGTGTGCTTACTTTTCGGAGGATGTTGGCTGCCCCGTTGCAGTCAGCATTGACCATTTGACCGCTAGAAGCTCGATATAACCCCCGCTGCACTCGCTTTCCCGATGGCTTCCACTGGCTGGGTTTTTCACCGTGCCGAGGTAGAAAGTCACCATCCAAAAACGATGCTTTCGAGGTATAAGCTTCTTCAGTCTCCACAAACCGGATGCCGTACTCTTGGCACAACTGACGAATCCGTTCTTTGAGCCGTCCCGTGGGGATTTGGACGAATTGCTGATTTTGTACCCGACTCATATTCGCACCATCTTTCTGGCCGGGATTCCAACCGAAGACGATCGTACCGATTTTGTTCATCAGGCAGTGATTGACTAGGAATCGGGCAGTCTTGTTGATGGCGTCGCGCATTTGGTTGTTGCGCTGGGTGGTCACTCGGTCTAACTCGGCATCCCAGTATTTTTCGGGCTTGCCGGATTTGAGCTTCCCAACCCGCTTGTTATACCGAAGGTTCAGGCTTTTGAGCTTGCGACCGTCGATGATGAAAGATTTACCGAGGGTGGAGACGCAAGTTAACCAGTTGTCCCGACCGTGGTCTATTCCCAGCGCTTGGGTGCGATCGAGATGGTTCAGGGGGCAACGCGCACCTCGATTGAAGTAGACGTACTCGACGTAGAACTGACCCAGTTTCGGGAGGATTCGGACTTCGATAACGTCCTC
>NZ_JBRJXU010000067.1:0-58837 GCF_057467645.1 Zarconia sp. | reverse complement strand
CGGTTAAATGTTGCACAACCCCTTGTCTATGGGGAAAAATGGAAATCTCCCTTTCTCGCCGGTTTTTTGGGGCATCCGTTGCTCGCATCCACTCGTCGTCGTATGGCTGTAACCCTGACTCCATCTATTTTTGAGTCTCTCTCTCTTCGAGAGGGATGGCTCCACTTTATCTGGGGAAGCTGCCAATTTCCCGAGACGCGGCATTCGATCGGTCTGAGATGGGTCAAAGGAAAATTGATTGACGTACAACTCGATAAAAATCCCCGAAATTATTCTGGAGAAAAGGTTTTAGCGCATCTAAACCGCTGCTCGATCGGGCTTGACCCATCTCGGGAAATCGCCGAAACCCCCATTCTCTCATGGAGATGGTTCAAATCCTTACGGAGACTTGGATTGAACGGTGTCAGTTGCTATGCGTGCAGACTCGATTTATACTGCAAGACAGAGATGGGTCATTTTAAGGCTCAAAACTCCTGTTCTATCTGGGTTCTACAGAGGAACACCCTACCGATTGGGTTAAATCGGATTAGTTGGAAACCAAGGGAGGGAGAAACCTCCTCAACGTTCCAAAAAATCCCTACCGATTGGGTTAAATCGGATTAGTTGGAAACGTAACTTCGCCGCCATCGACTGGGGGAGTAACCCTACCGATTGGGTTAAATCGGATTAGTTGGAAACCGCTAGCGTGTCATTTCCATTTCCGCCTTCGAGAAAGCCCTACCGATTGGGTTAAATCGGATTAGTTGGAAACCACGGGTCTCCGGCGTACCGACGACGGCGTCGGCACCGAACCCTTCCCTACCGATTGGGTTAAATCGGATTAGTTGGAAACTGTTAAACTGTTTATACTCCTCGAAGGGCTTCCACTCTTCTCCCTACCGATTGGGTTAAATCGGATTTAGTTGGAAACATAGCCACCGTTAACATCGTCGCGCATCCAAATCACCCTACCGATTGGGTTAAATCGGATTAGTTGGAAACGTAACCTCTTTGTCCGAAGACTGTTGCTCCGGAGCCATCCCTACCGATTGGGTTAAATCGGATTAGTTGGAAATCCAAAATATTCCATTAAAAAGGGCAAAGTTTTTAGGACTTCGCTCTTTTTTTCGATCGACTTTCAGAAACGACCGTACAATCCCGATCGCTTTCGTTCTACGTATAAACCCGATCGAAACCGACCCAATCTCGACAAAACCGGCAATTTTAAAATCGCTGAAATCTTGACTGACTCAAGTCTTCAACCGATCGAATTTCGGTATTTACGGATTTTGTCAAGCCTAGACTTGAAACAAGTGGATTCGAGGGAAAGATACCGGATCTAGAGCGATCGCGCTCGACTCTGAATCTTTTCCCCAAATCCCATCTACCGTAAATATCGATACGATACTCACGCCATGGCAATCTTCACTGTTACCAATCTCAACAACGACGGCGCGGGGTCTCTTCGGGAAGCCATCAAGGATGCATCTGCTGGGGACACCGTCGAGATCCAAGTGTCGGGAACCATTGCCCTGACTTCTCAAATTAACGTGTATGACAGCGATGTTGCCATTGAGGGAAACGGGATTACCCTCGACGGGCAAAACGCAACTCGGATTTTCAACGTCGGCAACGTCACCGGTGTCAAAATCGATAATATTCGCTTCCGCAACGGCAAAGCGACCGTCCCGCAGTCGGGAAAAGGCAAAGGTGCCGGTGGTGCGATTCGCTGTGCGTCGAATTCAGAAATTGCCGTGTCCAACTGCTCCTTTGAGGGCAATTCCTGCGAGGAATGGGGTGGCGGTGCGATTCGGATCGTCAAGCGATCGATTTTAACCCTCAACCACTGCTCGTTCGTTAACAATCGCAGCTTTGCCCTCGAACACAACAGTGGCGGCGCCATTGCTGCCCACGGCTATTGCGAGTTAGATATCTCCGATTGCACCTTCGAGGAAAACCACGGCATCACTGGCGGCGCGATTAATGTCGGAGCCACCTGGGTGAAACTTCGCCGTTCCACCTTCCGCAATAACGATACCAACGATTACCTCGAATCGGGTCTAGCCGGAAACGATACCTACGGATACGGTATGGGTGGGGCCATCTATACCGACGGCTTGGGCGGTACCGACAGTCACGGTGGCGGCAGTCCCGGTAAAGAAGCACTCATTGAAGATTGCCTGTTCGAGGGGAATCGCGCCTTTGGTAAAGGGGGTGCGTGTTTCTGGTTTGGGTATGGGGCCAATGGCGAAACCTCGATTATTCGCGGATGTACCTTCCGCAACAACACCGTGAAATTCGATCGCCGACCCAATACACCCGCGAAGGAGAAATCCCAAGGTGGGGCGCTGCGTATCAACGATTTACCCACGAAAATCGATCGGTGTTTGTTCGAGAACAATTCCTGCTGCGACTCCCATGCCTGCCACGATGAAGGGGGAGCGATTTTTGCCGGTCGGGCCGATTCCCAGTTGACCGTTCTCAATTCCATTTTCCGCAAGAACTCCGGAACTTTGGGTTCGGCGATTGCCACTCACAACCCCACGACCTTATTTCACTGCACTGTCGCTGATAGCGAAACTGAGGCCATTTACACCAATCCCGGGCGGGTGAAAGGTATTTCCCTGCGAGGATGTATTTTCAAGGATGCCACCTCCGTTTCGCCAGCATTAATTGACAAAAACCCTGGGGAAATTAACGCTCAAAGTTGCATCGAGTATCCCCGTGCTTGTTTTGGTTCCTCGATGAATTCCGATCCGATGTTGGATGAAGAATGTTCGCCGCAGGATGGAAGTGCGGCCATTGGAACCTGCGAATCTTTTGGGGTGATGACCGATTACCGGGGACAAACCCGAGGCGATCGTGCCGATATCGGGGCAATATGTAAAGGTTAGGAGTAGTTAACCTGAGTTTTGGTTAAGCGCTAAATTTTCAATGCTTCAACGACAGAATCAGGTTTTTGCCGATTTCGGGTTCACGGTAGCATCAGGGTTTCGGCTTATCCAAAACTGGCGTTAGTTAGAAAGAGTAGGGTGGGCAATTAGGTAACTCAGGTCAAGATCGAATCCGACCAAAAATTGCCCACCTTTATCCGTGTATCCGTTAGGGTTGGTGGACAGTTCGATAACCCGTCTCACCATTCAATCTCGACGGTAACAACTGCTCACCCTACAACTGCCTCCTCTGCGGAGGAGGGCAAAGCATTTGGATATGTCAGTTTTATCGATCGCATAATTTATCGCCCAAATGCTTGTGCCCCTACAGCCTCCTGGGCACCAAAACAATCTAGCGGATCGAGATTTCTCGTTCCACAGAAAAAATCACCTCATCCCCCCGCTTCAACTCGTACTCGCCGCGCCAAGTTCCAGGAGTAATGGGGCGATCGGAAGTATTTCGCTTACCCACGAAACTCATCCAAGTCCGGTTCGATTCTTCAATTTCCGAAGCTTGATTGACAAATTCTTTCCCCTCGGGGTCGTAAAGTCGAAATTCCTGCACGTCTCCTTCCAAAACACCATAGGAGAACGTCCAAAAGATTAAAGCCGGAAGGTCGCGATCGAACTCCGTTTCCGAAAAGTCCCCATCCCACAGGCGATCGAAATTCGGTTGTTCCGTGGCAAAACCCGCCCGAATCAACCCCGTCGGCGTATACTCCAGCGGTCGATCCCACAACGGACGGCGATCGATATTGCAACCGGGTTCGGCTGTCACTCCCACGAACGGGTCAACCACTTCCCCTTCGTAGCGCACCGTCATATGAACGTGAGGAAACTGGGTTTTTCCCGACAACCCCACCATTCCCAATACATCCCCTTGTTCTACTTCCGTTCCCGGTTCGACGACGACGCTACCGTTACGGAGGTGGCAATACTGAGTTTCCCAGCCGTCCCCATGGTCGATAACCATACCGTTGCCGCATTCGATCCCCTGGGCTTCCACTGCTTGCACCTGGGCATCGTTCGCCCGCACGTCGGGAACGCCATCTCGCACTCGCAAAACGGTTCCGGCAGCGGAAGCCACCACCGCAACCCCTTCGTCTACGGCGGTATCGTCGGGAAGGGAGAAATCCGTGCCTTTGTGCGTGTCGTAGGTTTGCCGACCGCATCCGAAGTCTATTTCTTCGTTCGGGTCGGGATCGCGATCGACATATTGCATGATGAAGCAATCTTCCCCGAGATTGCAGTCAATAGGAATCGATAACTCGATCGCGTTCGGATCGCGATTTTGGGCGAGGGTTTCAGTCTCTTTTGAAGTGGTGGATGCTGAAGTTGTTTCGGAAACCGTCGGTTTTGAAGCGGCTGTCGAGGCTTCCTGAAGGCTGCGGCAACTCCCCAGGATAATGGTGCTAGTCGCTAGGAGTATCGCCCAAAAGTATTTTCCAGAACAAGAATTCATAAGCTTGGTACGGGTAACAAGTGTTAAGTAATAAGTGTTAAGTAATAAGTAATAAGTTTGACTTATTTTCAAAGCCTAAGGATGCGATTGAAGAAATTATCTTAGAATTGTTTACCCTTCAGGAAGATGCTTTTAACCTTTTTTTCGGGTCGATCGCATTCATGACTTATGACTTATTACTGAAGCTCGAAGGGCGTTGGTAACAACGGTCACGAGAAAAAGATAAAGGGCGAGTACGGAATATTTTCAATCGTCCCAATTTTAAGGCAACTTTCGAAAAATTTCAGGGTCGTTTGAGAGTCAAATTTAATGTCCTGTGGGGCAGAATCTAGCGCAGAACCAGGTCGGAGTTCAACGTTAGGGTTAAATCGGTACTCGGGTCGATGACCACCACTTCGGTACTTTCCCCATTATCGAGTACGGCACCGGCCGCTGCCCCCACTCCCGCACCGAGCAGCACTTCGAGCAAGTCGATATCGCCGAAAACCTCCGAAAGAACCGAACCGGCTACCGCCCCGATTAAAGCACCCTGAACGATACTATCTTTATCGTCGCCTTCGGTGATTTCTTCGGTTTCGGTAATCACTTTCGAGGTGGCATCGAGTCGAATTTCGTCGCCGAAGCGGGGAATCAGTTCATCGGCAACAAATACGGAACCCCCTGCGGTAGGTTCGATTTGTCCGGTGACTTCGCTTCCCGCCCGAATCAGAACGGTTCCTAAAGTCGAGGTCAAATCGCGAGTAACCAAAAGGGTTACCGGTAGGGTTTCGTTGGGGGCAACGACGATTTTGGTGGCCTCGGGGTAGTCTACCGGGATGCGCGTCCCGGCAGGAATTACCACGCGATCGCTCTGACGAGATGGGGGCGGTTGAAATTGCGCGCGGGCCACCTCAGGGGCAAGGGTGGGAGCGATCGCGCTGGCAGTGAGTCCCAAGGCGATCGTCCACGCCATCGAACGAGACCCGTTTTTAAAGATTTTCATTTAGGAACAATCCAATTTGCGAACATCGATACTAGACGTATTGAAGTGAAATTGGGTTTCCTAAGAGCAATGAACAATGAACAATTAACAATGGGTCAGTAACGACGCTCTTCCCCATCACCGCGTCCCCGCGTCTTCCCCACACCCCACACCCCATCTCATCGTCCTACCACTCCCTCAGCAAGGGGTTCCATACGAAAGATAATAAAGGGGGGATCGGCGATATCTTCTCCAGCATTTAATGCGGGGGTGCGATGCAGTTGGTTCGCTACGCCGTATAAGTTGCCGTCGGGGCCGAAACTGAAGGCATCGGGCCAGGATAGCCAGGGTTCGGACACCAGGGGTTGGTACGTGCCGTCAGGACGAGTTACCCCGATCGCATTTTCCCCAAAGTCGGTAATATAAACGTGACCGGCTCGATCGACGCTGATGCCGTCGGAGTTGGGACGTTCTCCGTAGGTTTCCACCCGTTCCCCCAGTTGAGTCGCGTCGAGGCTGGAATCGAGCAAGTCCGCCGTCCGAATTCGATACATCTGGGTGCCACTCATGGGGCCGTAGTACAGCCACTCATCATCGGGATCGAGGGCTATGGGATTGACGCCAATGCGGGGGTTGACGATCGAACCGTCGGGACGCTGCTGGCGGACAGGATTGCCTTCGATCGCCATTTCCACGTTTTCAGCTACGACGCTGGGGTGATTTTCCAGAACCCGTCGGGCGTTCCCCGTGGCTAAATTCACCACAATCAGGGCGGGACTTCCTCCTCGGGTGGTATCGGCGATGTAGATGGTTTGGTGGGTGAGATCGACGGCGAGATCGTTGAGAAAGGAATTAGATGCGATCGCCTCTGGAGGTAGGGAAATCGAGGTTTCGAGGAGATCGGTTTGGGTATTCCAACCGATGATTTGGGGAGGAACGCCGCTGCGCAACCCGTTATCGAGCATCCATACGACGCCGTTGGCATCGGCTTGAATTCCCAACACCGCATCGAATCCAGAAAAGCGATCGGGATGGGGGAAGGGAATCAGTTCGCCGTCATCGGTGAGTTCCATCACCGGATATTCCGGGTTGAAAAATTGGTGCATGCTGACGATGATACGTCCGTCAGGGGTGACGGTGATGTTGCCGGGGGCAAGTTCCGTTTCGGCGACAATTTCGAGCGCCCTTTCCTCGGTTTGGGCGAGAACGGGAATCGGGGCGATGGTTTCGAGGGCGGCGACGGGAATGCCGGTGAATAGCAGGGGGATGACAAGGGATAAGTGCTTCACGATGGAGAATTTAGGATTGTAAGTTGAGCCAATTGTCAAGTGTCGTCAAACATGACATCTATAAAACTCAAGGTTACAATGCTATGCAGATCGGGGTGCTTGAATTCGTCACATTTCATTTCAAGAAACCGATCTTCGAATCATCCCAACTGGTGGTAGCAATTATAAGAAAAAGATTCAGGGAAACTATATTTAAGGGAATAACTATGCGGCTGGGAAAAACAAAGTTTAGCCGCAGCCGCAGCCGAAATTCAACAGTTACCCAAACATTAAGTGTGAAGTGCACGCCAAGTTAGGCATCTGCTGCCTAGTCTTTGGAAATGTAAATCATTCTAGTTTGGATTGTGATTCCTGTCGTCGGAGAGGTCCAACCCCTGATGAAGTAATCATCTTGTGCATCTGGAATCGAGACTTTGGAGTGGTCGAAAACGGTAACCGTAAAATTATCGATATATTCTTGAGTTAAGCTGTCAAGACTCAGAAAAACTGACTTACGGGCAATTCGATGAAGGTGTTGCAAGATCGAAGAAATATCTTCAACAAAGAGTAAAGAACTTAAAGCAAAGACAAAATCGTAAGAGGAGTCTGGCAGTTCGGGAAGAGCCTCAACGACTGATTTGTGGATAGTTTTATAACCGCGTTTTGAGGCATAATGAAGCATCTTTTCTGCAACATCAATCCCGGTGTACTCAAATTCTCCTTCCAGTAAGTCCTTTAAACGCCCAGTTCCACATCCTATATCTAGAATGCTTCCACTCGTACCTCGATGATATTTATGAAAGATATTTGCAGCTTCATTGACATGCTGAGCATTAATCTGAGTTCCTTGCAGAGCGCAGTCATAGTCTGGCGCAAATTTATTGTAAAACTCCTGGGGAGAAATTTTGGTAGACATCGCAATTATTAACCTACGTTATCAAGAGGATATTGGAACAGTCAGTCAACCCACGACCAATTCGCGGGTATCTGTCCCATCGTCATCGTTCAGGTAGTCCAGGAGAGTCGGTCGTCGGTTGAGTGCGATCGTTATCGATCGAACTCCTTGCGATTATCCTATATTTTAGGAGAACCTCCGAATTCGGGTGAAAGTTGAGGGCAAACCATCGACCCTCACCCCGATCGAGTTCCCGCAATATCCTTTCCATTGAGAGGCAAACCTTTCCGATGGATTCCCCCGAAATCAACAACCCCGAACCTCCGAACGAACCGGAATACTTGGATTACTTATTGTGGCTGTGCTACGTGAGAAAGCTCTGTTGTCTCCCCGGACGGGGGTATTTCTGGGAGTGGCTGTTCGTCACGATTCCCGCCCCCTCCCGAGAAGCCTTGAAACAGCGCAGTTGCGAAGAGTTTCAGATTTGGGAAATCTACGATTGCAATCGGATAAATCGTTGCGCGATCGCCGAACGACACGGGTTCGATCGCTCTCTCGATCCCTATAACTGTCACGTTCTGGAATTATAGCCGTCGCCATATCGGGCGCGGGCTTCGGGGGCTAAATTATCCCTTGTCTCCCATTCCCCACACCCCACACCCTACACCCTACACCCCATACCCCAATTACCCTCGATCGCCTTTTTGCAACTTCCGCATCTCTTCCTGGATGCTGATACCAATTTGCAGGGCATCGTTGAGAAACTCGCTGTAGGCACTGCCGCGATCGCTCACTTGTAACGCTTCAACTGCCGTTAAATTGCTCGCAAACAGTTCCGGATTGGTGGCGATAAAGTCTTTGTTCTCCCGCAGAATTCGTTCTGTTTTCAGGGCGCGTACCAAATCCGCCCGCGTCAGTTCCATTGCCGAAATCAGGGTTTGGCGATCGCGGGAACTGCCATCGTGACTGCCAGCGGCTTCGAGGGAGTCACCAATGGCGATCGCCTTTAGAGTGGCATGATAGCGATCGACATCATCTACGAGCGCTACCAACGTCGCTGGAGTGGTAAACTGTCGCCAGATCCAGCGTCCCGCCACGATCGCTACCGGCATCACCACCAAACAAGCCAGTGCCGCCACCAAAGAAGATCCCAAAATCGGTCGGATAACAAAAACGTAGATAAATCCAACCAAAACGGGCGTGAGCGCCAAACTCACGAGAAATTCCTGAAAGAGAAAATTGAGCAGATACCGACGATTTTTCATTTTCGCCGGACGCAGTATGGCTGAGGAATCGCACCCGCTCAAACGCCTCAGTTCCCCTGGAGAAATCTCCAATCCTTGCAAATCTGGCTCCATCAACATAGTATTGCGCTTGCGTTTTGCTCCTATTCTGGCATCTTTACCAATGGACAATTGACAATGGACAATTGACAATTAATTAATCTTTCTTCTTTATCTTCCATTGCGCCCTTCCGAATTCCGCCATCCGATCGCAAACTCTATCATTGACCGGTTCGCCAACAATTGACAATTGACGATTGACAATTGAGGATAAAAGTTGTTTGCTCGGGGTGCGCTCGTGTCTCAACCTAAAGTCATTTTCTTAGATGCCGTTTATACCCTGTTTGGCATTCGGGGTAGCGTCGGACAGATTTACGGAGAATTTGCCCGCCAGTCTGGGATAGACGTGGATGTCGAGGCTTTAGATCGAGCCTTTTACGAGAGTTTTTCCGACTCCCCTCCCTGCGCGTTTCCCGGTGTCGAACCCGTTGCGATTCCCGGCAAAGAATACGATTGGTGGTACGAGATTGCCGCGCGCACTTTTAAACTGGCAGGGGTTTTCGATCGCATTGAGGATTTCGATCGATTTTTCGGTCCCATCTACCTGCACTTCGCCAAACCCGATCCCTGGTTCGTTTACGACGACGTGCGCCCCGCCTTGGAATACTGGCAGCAGCAAGGCATCGAATTGGGGGTGATTTCCAACTTCGACTCTCGTCTCCACGCCGTCCTCGAAGCCCTCGATCTTTCTCGCTACTTCACTTCCGTTACCATTTCTACAGAAGCAAGTGCTGCCAAACCCGATCGAGCCATCTTCACCGCTGCCTTGGAAAAACACCAGTGTCAACCCGACGGGGCGTGGCACATTGGCGATAGCACTGGGGCAGATTTTGAGGGGGCGAAAGCAGTGGGGATACGGGGAATTTTGTTGAAACGGTAAGTTAATGACGATAAGTGAAGTGTCTTAGATTAGCCGATGACGAAACGACCTGCTAACGACTACGATCGCTACCACGCTCATGTCTATTTCGATGAAGTCTCCGTAGAAAGAGCTGCGTCAATTTGCCGTCAGGCCGGAGACCTTTTCGGAGTAGTAGTGGGGAGAGTTCATCGCCAACCTGTTGGACCCCACCCTTGCTGGAGTTGCCAACTCGCATTTGATAAAGCACAGTTCGATCGGTTGATTCCCTGGCTCGACGAACATCGGGGAGATTTGACGGTTCTCGTCCATGCCTTGACCGGAGACGATCTTGAAGACCACACCGAACATGCTGCTTGGCTGGGGGAACCGGTTCCCCTCAAGCTCTCGATTTTCCGCACTTCTTCCGGTGAAATGTAGCCCAGTGTTGCGCGATGAGTCGATACTGGGAGAAAAAGAGGGAACGGGATTCTCTCAAATAACAAACACCATTAAAGAACTAAAGAACGCTTCGAAGCCGCCATGAGACCGAAGAGCCTAGATGACGGCTTAGAGGCGTCAAATTTTACCAATCGAGTTGATTTTGAACGCCGAAGAGTCTGATTTAGTAATACCGGCTCTTCTCAGTTAGCTTATGAGCAACTGGGAGCAACTTCTCGCGAAGAGCTTCGCTATCGCTCTGTTCCATCGTTTTCAACCACTCCAGCAGAAAAGCTTCCTCTTCAGTAATCTCGCCATCATCATGGACAAAAAAGAACTGTTCGCAATCTTGTGCAAGCCACCGATTGTCATCGCACATGATACGGAGTATCTCAATCGCAGGGATACGGGGTTCCATTTCTTGGATTTCATGGACGAGAGCTTTGAAGACTAGAGTGTCTGGTACTTGTAGCATTGTGTGTGTTCCTTAAACTAGAGGTTAACGCCCGACCACCTGAGCGATCGGGACTGTGTGAAAAAATCACCAACCCACGCCCTGGAATCTAGGACTTTTGACCCTTACCCCGTATCTTTGCCAGTCCCTAGGTCGTGTTGACATTGAGTTTTCAGCCCCATGTGAGTGCTGAATTTCATCTGTGCAAGCGAAACTATTCGCAAACACAACAAGTCAAGACTTGCAGTCTGCAATTTCAACAGAACCCAGTCAGGGTTTAGGTATCGTCAAAGGATTATTTACAGGGGCGGGTTTTTGCTGATGAGCCACACCAACGTTTTTTAAAGGTGTGTCTAACATCTGAATTTTTACCAATACCGCCATCGGCATCAAATGCCGCGCGACTTATTCTAGCAACAATTTCCCAAAGTTGCTATATCCTGACATGGAACGCTACAGTGCCTGCGATATCTAGGGTCTGTCCATTCCTCTCTCACAGGTAGTGCCAAGCGTTCTGGAGCTTTGGGAGGTGAAATCCCCGCCCAAAAAACTGCCCATCCGAGGAATTTTTGAATTTAAAATGCCGAACTTCCCGTTTCCCGACTCACTTCCAGTGTATCGCCGATGTTTTCGCCATCGTGAAATGCAGCTAATATGACTTCGCTGGTTTTTCCCCAAGAAATCGCCCCAGTCGAATCGATCGCGATCGCCCCTAAATCTCGTTTGTTGCCATCGGCTTCGGAAATCGATCGCGACATTGCTTCTTCGAGGGAAAGTCCGTCAGTGACGCGGATGACGATTTTCGCCGCTAAGCATTCATCAATGATATCTTCGCCAATCCCGGTACAACTAACCGCTGCCTTATCGGTGGCGTAGTTCCCCGCCGGCATCGCCGAATCGCTCACCCGTCCGATACGTTCGAAGCCTTTACCGCCGGTGGAGGTTCCCGCCGCCAGTCGTCCTTGGGAGTCTAACGCTACCACACCGATGGTTCCATGTCCTGCGGGTTCGGCGACGACATCCGCCATGGTTCGCTCGAAGTTTTCGTCGCGATCGCTCAACCATTCTTTGAGACGCTTGTCGGTCATCGGATCGAAGACGGGAACGGCTAAGTCTCGTGCGAGTTCTGCCGAACCGACATCGGATAAAACCCGATCGCTTTGCTGTTGCAGGGTTTGTGCCAATTCGATGGGATGCTGCACCCGCGAGACGTTAATCGTGCCGCTAAAGCGCTGGGCTGCCCCATCCATGAGGGAGGCACTCATGCGAATCTGACCGTCGGATTGTAGCACCGAACCGATTCCGGCATTGAAGAGGGGATCGTCTTCGAGAAGCTGACACCCGCGCACCACTGCTTCTGTTGCCGTCGCCCCTGTTTTCAGAAGTTCGTAGACTTCTTCAACAATGCGATATAGGGATTTGCGGACGATGTCGACACCGCCTTTTCCCGAAAGAGAACTACCCGCACCGCCATGAACGATCAGTTTGGGCTGCACTTGTGGTTGTGACACGATTGAAAACTAACCCCGAATCCAATGAACCTGTCGATTCTAGCAAAAATTAGATGTAACGCAAATTGCAACAATAAATCTCTAAAGGATGCGAAGTAATAAGTTTTGAAACTTCAGTTCGATCGACAATAAGAAAAGATAGACGCTAAGCCTTGAAAAACGTTATAAGGAATAAACACTCTGTGTGAAAAAAATTTTTTTTAATTAATTTTTAAGATTGGAGAAAATTGCGAGTGGTTAAACTGTGCGATCGGTCAAGATATACTGTATTTACTGTAAGTGGAGATTTCGAGAACCCATCGAGTTGCAATATCTTTTGGCAATGGAGGTAAAAACCTAGGTTTTTCTACCTAATACTTTTGTGTCTCGGCAGCGATAAAAATGGAAAAAGACATTGTCGATATTGGGAGAATGGGTTAACCATTAGGTTCATCCAGTTCAGTTCAAAAAAAACTATAAAATTCGGTAGCGGAGACTCCACGTCAGGTCAAATTTGCGGTCATGAGCAATTCCATGGAGCGAGAGGTTACAGGCGCGGTATTCTCCAAAACTCATTAGGAGGATCGTTATGGACATTGAAGTATCCGATCGCGAGTTGGCGTCGCTCGATCTCGATCGAAAGCCCATTCATACGTCGATCGAAATTCAGCCCCACGGGGTGGTTTTGGTTCTACAAGAACCAGATTTAAAGATTTTGCAGGTGAGCGATAATGCCCTATCCATTTTAGGGCAAACACTCGAAAATTTATTGTCGAAAAAACTCGACGAACTGCTCGATCCCTTTCAACTCGATCGAGTCAAACAGGGATTGATGGGAGAAAATTTAGACTATATCAATCCCACCAAGATTTGGATTAAAAAATGGGGGGATGAGTATGCCGTTTTTGACGGTATTTTTCATCGCAGCGACGATAATTTTTTAGTATTAGAACTCGAGCCGGCAACCTCTCAAGAAAATATTCCCTTTTTAAGTTTCTACCATCTCGCCCGCGCCTCCATCAAACAGCTTCAGGATACGTCATCTATCGGCGACTTTTGCCAGATTATCGTCAAAGAAGTGCGTAAAGTCACGGGATTCGATCGGGTGATGCTCTACAAATTCGACGAGGACGAACACGGAGAAGTCCTGGCCGAAGATAAACTCGACGCTCTCGAATCCTATCTGGGATTGCACTATCCCGCCTCGGATATTCCCCAACCGGCGCGGCAACTTTTCGGGTCCAATTCGATTCGGTTAATTCCCGATTCCCAAGCCAGTCCCGTACGGCTTGTTCCCCAGAAAAATCCCCTCACCAACGCTCCGATTAACCTCACCCATTCGATTCTGCGCAGTGCCTCCCCCTGCCATCTCGAATACTTGCACAATATGGGAGTTGGCGCATCTTTAACCATTTCTCTGATTAAAGATGGAAAACTGTGGGGATTGATTGCTTGCCACCATCAAACGGCCAAATATATCTCCTACGAATTGCGCAAAGCTTGCGAATTTTTAGGTCGGGTGATTTTCTCCGAACTTTCGACGCGGGAAGAAGCCGAAGATTACGACTATCAACTCCAACTGTCATACGTTCGATCGATTCTGGTCGAATATATGTCCCAAGAGGAAAACTTTATCGATGGTTTAGTTAAAAATCAACCGAATTTGCTCGAACTCGCCAGTGCGGACGGTGCGGCGGTTTGTTTTGGGGGAGACTGTACGACTCTGGGGAAAACCCCATCGGAAGAAGACCTCAAACTCTTGGTCAAATGGCTCGAACTCAACATCAGCGAAGAGGTTTTCTATACCGATTCCCTACCTCGGATTTATGCCGATGCCGAAGCCTATAAAAACGTTGCTAGCGGTTTGCTCGCGATTCCCATTTCCCCGCGGAATTACGTGTTATGGTTCCGTCCGGAGGTGATTCAAACGGTGAATTGGGGAGGCGACCCCGGCAAAGCCTTTGAAACGACCCGCGAAGAGGGGGCATTGCGCCTGTCGCCACGCAAATCCTTCGAGTTGTGGAAAGAAACCGTTCGCCTGACTTCCCTTCCCTGGAAAGCGGTGGAAGTCAAAGCCGCGCTAGAATTGCGCAAAGCGATCGTCAAAATCGTTCTCCGCCAAGCCGACGAACTGGCACAACTGGCCCAGGATTTAGAGCGATCGAATGCGGAACTCAAAAAGTTCGCCTATGTGGCTTCCCACGACTTGCAAGAACCTCTCAATCAGGTGTCGAACTACGTGCAACTCCTGGAGATGCGCTACAACGACAGACTCGATGGGGATGCCAAGGAGTTTATCAACTTCGCCGTGGAGGGGGTGAGTTTGATGCAGACCCTGATCGACGACGTACTGGCCTACTCGAAGGTGGATTTGCAAGGTATCGAGTACGAACTCACGGATTCGGGAGAGGCCATGGGTCGGGCTTTGAGTAACTTGCAAGGACGCATTGCCAACTGCGGTGCGATCGTCACCCACGATCGCCTGCCGACGATTCTCGCCGACGGGACCCAATTGATGCAACTGTTCCAGAATCTGATCGGTAACGCCATCAAGTTCCGCAGCGATCGCCGGCCGAAAATTCACATCGGTGCCGAACGCCTCGAAGATGCTTGGTTGTTCTCGGTGGCAGATAATGGCATTGGACTCGATCCCCAGTTTGCCGATCGCATCTTCGTCATCTTCCAGCGCCTGCACACCCGAGACGAGTATCCCGGTACGGGGATGGGATTAGCGATTTGTAAGAAAATCGCCGAGTGCCACCGGGGACGCATCTGGGTCGAGTCAGAACTCGGCAAAGGTGCGACCTTCTACTTTACGATTCCTGTGGGAGGACGAGATCGTGACCGTCGAAGAGGTCGAAACACCTAAAATCATCCTCTTGGTTGAGGACAATCGCGGGGATATCCGTTTGATTCAAGAAGCTCTCAAAGATAGCTCGATGCCCCATCGTATCGAAACGGTGCGCGATGGCATGGAAGCCATGGCCTATTTGCGCCAGGAGGGAGAGTTTACCAATGCAGTACGTCCCGATCTGATCGTTTTGGATTTAAACCTACCCAAAAAAGACGGTCGGGAAGTACTCGCAGAAATCAAAACCGACTCCCATCTCAAACGCATTCCCGTGATTGTTCTCACCACTTCCAAAAATGAAGATGATATCGCCCAAAGTTACGATTTACATGCCAATTGTTACATCACCAAATCTCGCACCTTGAGCCAACTTTTTCAAATTGCCAAGCGCATTGAAGAATTTTGGCTCTCGACGGCGACGCTTCCTTCACAATGACAGCTTTTCCGGATAATTCCCAACTGAAAATATTGGCGAGTTGGGTTCGATTGAGAGGTAACAGACGTAGAATTGAGTATGGGACTCCACACAAAAGTCCGACAGGCAATGTCTGAAAGCACGGTCAAAATCTTGTTGATAGAAGATAACCTGGCAGAAGCAAGGTTGTTGGACGAAGTATTGAAGGGGTTTGGACTCGATCGATTTCAACTGAGCTGGGTCAAACGCCTACAAGAAGGTCTCGTAAAGCTGGGGGAAGAACATTTCGATGTCATTTTGCTCGATCTGACCCTTCCCGATAGTCAAGGACTGGCATCGCTACCACCGTTGATGGCGCAAGCCCCTTCGGTTCCGATCGTCGTTCTCACCAATACCAACGATGACGCACTGGCGATCGAAGCGGTACGACGCGGCGCGCAAGATTTCCTGGTCAAGCGTTTGGTGAACGTCGACGTGTTGGTGCGATCGCTGCAATATGCCATCGAACGCAAACGCGCCGCCGTTGCCTTGCACGAAGCCAAGGAAGCCCTGGAAATGCAGGTGCAAGAACGCACCGCCGAGTTGAAGAAAGCCCAGGAACTCAACCAACTCAAATCGGAATTCGTCTCCATGCTCTCCCACGACTTCCGCAATCCCCTCACCACCATCCTCGCTTCGGCGGGGTTGCTGCAAAATGGGGATGGGAAATTGAGCGAGGAACGCAAACGTGCCATTTGCCAGCGAATTCGTGCCGCCAGTTACAATATGGCGCATCTGTTGGACGAGGTCTTACTCATCGGTCGCGCGGATTCGGGGAAACTCGAATGCCAACCAACCCTCTTAGATTTGGAATCGTTTTGCCGGCAACTTCTCGAAGAACTGCAACTCGGGGCAGACCAAAAGAATCTCAGTCTCGGTTTTGTCAGTCAAGATCGCCTGGGACAGGTTGCCTTAGACGATCGCCTCTTGCGACATATCCTCCTCAATTTACTCACCAATGCCATCAAATATTCTCCCGAAGGCGGGATGGTGCGCTTGGAGTTAAAGGTACGTCAGAGTGCTGTCACCTTCCGAGTCGGCGATCGGGGTATCGGCGTTCCCGAGGAGGAGGTCGATAAAATTTTCAATCCCTTCTATCGCGCGAGTAATGTCGGCAGAATTTCCGGCAATGGGTTGGGATTAGCCATGGTGAAACGCTGCGTCGAAGCCCATCGGGGAGAGATTCAAGTCGAGAGCAAAAACGAGGAGGGCACGACGTTTACAGTGGTACTGCCGACGTTAACGTAGGGGCGCGCGCATTTGGGCGAGATCTGAGTAGTGCGGGGAACTTTAAACATCCAAATGCTTCCCCCCTCGATCGATATTTTCTAAAAACTAACCAACCCTAGAAATCCCACATCACCGGGTTCTCATCCAACTCATCCGTTACCGTCCGTCCGATCGCATCAATTTGGGCTAGATCTGCCGCCGACAACCTCACGTTTGCCGCATCCACATTTCCGATCGCCTGCTGGGCATTGCGCGCGCCGACGATGGCGTTAGCTTGGGGTTGAGCAATCAGCCATGCTAGGGCAAGTTGTCCCAAACTGCACTGATTTCGTTCGGCGATCGGGCGCAATTTTTCTAAAGCATTTTGAACGCGATCGTAGTTCTCTTTTTTATAATACAATTTACTTTTCGCGCGATGATCGCCTTCGGCAAATTGATGATCCCGACCGAATTTTCCAGTGAGAAATCCTTGCGCGAGGGAGGAGTAGGCGAGGATGGAAATTTGCTTTTCGACGCAATAGGGTTGCAGTTCTTTTTCCGCTTGTCGCCAAAACAGAGAATAGGGCGGTTGTACGCTTTCGATCCGTCCGTATTGCGAGGCTTCTTCAATTTGTGCCACGGAGAAATTCGAGACTCCAATGGCCCGAATTTTTCCCGCCTGTTTGAGTTGATTTAATGCCCCCATGGTTTCTTCGATCGGAACGATTTTGCTGTTCCAACTTCCCGAAGGCCAGTGAATCTGATATAAATCGATATAGTCGGTTTTTAGGTTTTTTAAAGAGCGATCGCACGCTTCAATAACTAAATCGTGTTTGAGGTGGTTGGCAAAAACTTTGGAAGCGTATACCACCCGATCTCGCACGTCGGATAATGCCTCGGCAACGATCTGTTCCGAATGTCCCTCCCCATAAACCTCAGCCGTATCGATCGTGGTAATGCCGCCCTCGTACGCAGCACGAATCGCCTTGACCGTCTCGGCATCCTCAATCCCCACCCACATTCGCTTCCCCGCCTGCCACGTTCCCATCAGGATGGGGGTAATTTGGATATCTGAAGTGCCAAGGGTGCGCGTTTCCATTTGTTTGTCTCCTATCGAACTGCGAACCGATACCGTTTAGATTATCGTAGAGACGCTACGTGCAACTGAATAAATGTAGAATTCAGAATTTGGAAAGGGGGGAATGAGTTCGGAATTCGGAGTTCGGAAAGGGGGAGAATTGGAGGAAACGGGAGCAAGATGCTCCGACTGTCGATTTTCCTCTGCTCCCAAAGCCCCCACAGCTCGCGAAGCCCCCACAGCCTCCAACACTCCCCAACCTTCACTATGACTCTCACACTCACTCACGCTCTCAAAGAATGGTCTGTGGCAGTAGATGCCCTAACTCAAGGAAAAACGATCGTCCTACTGCGAAAAGGGGGAATTCGCGAACGCCAAGGACGGTTTAGCGTGGATTTCGATCGGGTGTTACTCTATCCGACTTACGAACATCAAAAACCCGATTTACTCAAACCCGAATATGCCAATTCCGTCACCACTGTCGAGTCGGGTTGGCATCCGGAACGGGTTTCCATTCGAGCCTGGGCGCAAATTACCAATATCTGGCAAGTTTCGGAGAAATCTACTGTTGAATCGTTGCTGGATTATCATATTTGGAACGATCGATTTGCCAGCGAACGGTTTAACTGGAAACCGAAACAGCCGCTCTACGTTCTGCTGTTGCGAGCATATCGATTAGATACGTTTCGGGAGATTTCTTATCGTTTAGAATATGGGGGTTGTCGCTCTTGGTTGGACATTGAAGAGGCGATCGAAGTGGATACCCAAAATCCGGCGATCGGCGATCGTGAATACGCCCAAACGGTCGATCGGATTGAGGAAATTGTCAAACGATAGCGGTTCGTGCTGGTATTGTGACCAATTTTTTTAGCTCGGGAATGGCAATGCAAAAAAGCCGATTTCATCGGTCGTGTTAATCAACCCGCACAGATTGAGAGCAATTGAAAAATTCGATCGGGCAAAAAAACTCCTCACGCCTAGTTCTGGAGTTTCAAACTCGACTGAAATGCACATAATACAAGTGTGTTATTTTGTCCATACCAAGATGCGATCGCCCGATTTCAATTAAGTTTTCAATCCTTCTTCGGGCGGGAGAATTTTCTGGGTGAGCCAACGTAAAACTAAGACTTGTAGCGATTGAGGAGTCCGTTAAACCCGCAAGTTTTTACAAGTATAGACCCAAACATGGCGTATTAATTCACATCATCCTACCAAAGGGCTGTAACCCCTGGCAACTGGTTTCCGAAAATCCGATCGAGCACCCTTCAAATTTCCCTCGAATTTGACTCCAGATTAGAAAATCGAAACCGAGATGGGATTAACTCCAGGCTGAGCTTATGGGTTTCTCCACCCAAAACTAACCTGACAATTTTGTCGTTTTGTCAACCCCAGGATGCGATCGCCCGATTTCAAGTAAGTTTTCAATCCTTCTTCGGGTGAGAGAATTTTTGAAGCGCACCAACGTAAAACTAAGACTTGTAGTGATTGAGGAGTCTGTCAAACTGGCAAGTTGACACACCAGCTAACCCAAACATGGCGTATTAATTCACATTATCCCACCAAAAGGCTGTAACCCCTGACAACTCGTTTCCTAAAGTCCGCTCCAGCGCCCTCTTAATTTCGCTCGAATTTGACTCCAGATTAGAAAATCGAAACCGAGATGGGATTTAGCTAAGATTTGACTTATCCTTTTGAGTCCGATGGAAGTTGAAGCGCGCAAACGCACCAGTACGAAACGCGAGCTCCTCCTCAACCCATACATCTCATCCTCGTTCGATTTCCGATCGTAGACCGATTTAGCAACTGGCATTTTCCACCTTTGGGGTACTAGTCCCAGAGATATAGGCATTCCAGAGAATGAGAACGATCTAGAAATTACAGCGATCGTGTCGAAAAGACAGAAGTGGCACGAACTCTATTCGGCAAAGTGGGAGCCGTTTCTACAGTGAAACTATCGAAGCATACATATCCACCCACTTCATACGAGGAACGAACCATGACTGTTGCCAAAGAAACCGCCAAAACCTTCCCCACTCTCAGCCAAGGTAGCACGGGCGATGATGTCACCTACTTACAAAATACCCTCAACTATATTTACGGATCGCATCTGGAAGTTGATGGTATTTTCGGACCCAAAACGGAAGCATCCGTCAAAATTTTTCAAGGAGAATACGGATTGACCGTTGATGGAATTGTCGGTCCAAACACCTGGAATCGTCTGGTTGAGATTCGCCTGAATCCCAGCTTACCCATTCTGCGATTGGGAAGCGAGGGAGACAAAGTCGAATACCTGCAAGATTTGTTGAACTACTTTGGATATCAAATCGCGACCGACGGTCGGTTTGGCAAAAAGACTGAAGATGTCGTCTTGAAATTCCAACGTCGCTACGGTTTAGTCACAGATGGAATTGTCGGTCCGAAAACCTGGGAAGCATTGTTCCAAAATTTTCACGACGACTTCTAAGGCTGCACGATTTTTGAGATTAGTTTTGAGATGAGATTTTGAGGCGATCGTCATGCAAAAACGATCGCCGATTTTTGGATTCGATCGAAATTGAATCCCGAAGCGATCGTCGCCATAGGAAAATCACCGTTTCAACTTTAAAACTTGATTCAGGTTTAAAATAAATATCGCTAGCGATCGCCAACAATCGTCGCGAAACCCTCAACTGTTTCGATCTCTCGCACTCTCCGTATTCGAACATCTCAACCCAGTATGCACTTTAATCTCAAATCCATCGCCCGGTTCGTCTCCACCCATCGCTTCAACCTCCCACTTCCGACCTGGAGAAATCCCATTCGGCGAAGTTGGTCTCAACGAGTTTCGATCGCCCTGGTGATGTTCGTTTTATCGGGATTGACCGTTGCCGTTTCTCCCGTCTGGGCGAAGGAAAATACCGTCAACTACACCCTCACCGATCTCAAATATCGAGATTTTTCCGAGCTCGACCTCGAAGAGAGTGCCTTTGCTGGGGCGAATATGTTGGGCGTCAACTTTCACGGGGCAAATCTGAAGGGAGCGATCTTCACCAAAGGCTCTCTGGTCAATGCCGATCTTTCCGATGCCGACCTTTCCGAATCTTTTGCCGATCGCGTTCTGTTCGATGGCGCGAATCTCACCAATATCATTTTCACCGACGCCATCGCCACGAGCAGCAGTTTCGCCAACACCGACATTACCGGGGCGGATTTTTCCGGAACCATTCTCGATCGCTATCAAATGACGCTGATGTGCAAGCGGGCATCGGGCATCAATCCCGTCACCGGTATCTCCACCCGCGACAGTTTGGGATGTCGGTAGGTAATGGATAATGGACTATTGAAAATTGACAATGGGTCGGTAGCAACCCTCGTCCCCCACTCTCATCGGAAACGGTTTTATCCCGTATCGGACGTTCAATTGTAAGTAAATTTATCGAACTACTTCCAAAAATCGCCCGATCGCGATAACGTTGAACTCGTTCGAGATTAACGATCGAGTTATGGTGGCAACGGCAGAAAAATCGAATCTGAGCGTGATGTCGCGATTGGTAAACGGCATCCTCTCCGTGAAACCCCTAGCGAATTTTGCCAAACATCAAGCTCGCCAGATGATGATAGAGCGCGCCGAACGTCTGGGGGTTCCTTGGCGGGAGGAAGCCGCTGCCCTGCGATCGCAAAATCTAGAAACGGAGTTCGATCGCTTAGCAAATCCCAACCTCACCTACCCCGACTATTACCTCACCTCCTTCCACGCCTACGAAACCGGCAATCTCAACTGGGAAGCTGCCACGGAACTCGAGGTCGCAGCCAAAGCCGTTCACGCGAAAATTTGGCCCGAAGCTGGAGCGAAAGGCGATGCTAAACTACGCCAAAGCTACCACGATATCGTCTCCCAACAACTGCCAAATCCCCCCAAAGATATCGTCGATTTAGGTTGCGGTGTCGGTTTGAGTACCTTCGCCTTACAAGCCACCTACCCCAACGCCCAAATTTCGGGAGTAGATTTATCCCCCTATTTCCTCGCCGTTGCCGCACACCAATCCCAACGCCGCGACTCAGACGCTTCCCCCCCCATTCGCTGGGTACACGCAGCCGCCGAAAATACCGGACTCCCTGCAGCATCCTTCGATTTTGTCTCGTTATTTTTGGTCTGTCACGAACTTCCCCAAGCTGCAACTCGTGCCATCCTTCAGGAAGCCAAACGGCTATTGCGCCCCACAGGACATCTGGGCATCATGGAGATGAACCCCCAATCGGAGGCATTTGCCAAGATGCCAACCTACGTGTTTACGTTACTCAAAAGTACGGAACCCTGGCTGGACGAATATTTTGCCTTGGATTTGCCAGACGCGATGGTGAGTGCGGGATTTAACGAACCCACCATCGAAATTAATAGCCCCCGCCATCGTACGGTTATCGCTTCGGTGAAGGCGTAGCTTCTCTCCTCAAACTTGATGACTTCCAATCCTCTCAATACACCTCCAGAAATGTGTAGGGTGGACAGTGTTTCATGGGGAATTTCACGTTGAAACTCGCCATCCAACTGCCCACCAATCTCAACGCTGGTTTTATCTTAAATAACGTCAGTTCGGGTTAAGAGTCGATTTTTAACTGCCTCAACGAGAGAATGCAGGTTTGAGACCGACAAATGCTGAAAATTAGTAACGGCAGAATCAGGGGTTCAGCTTATCCCGAACTCACGTTCAATAAAAAACCCGCTCGCCAATCTCAAGCTAATAGAGTCCGACCGCTAGAACGCCGTCCTGCTGATGCTTGTAGCAGGGATTCCAGTCCCGAACGCGCGTAACCTTCAAGTTTGAGGCGCAGTTCCAAAGAACGACTGGGAAACTTCAACTGAGAAGATCGTTCGGATAGATAGACTTGCATCGATCGATCGGTTTTAATTTGACCCATGACGTAGTCAATCAGTTGGGGTTTAAGCCGATTTGCCCTCAGGGATTTTTTCCCTTCAGTATTGTTGTAGATATCAAGAATAATCTCAACTTCTTCAGTCACAACCGTTAGGATTTCAGTCATTTGTCAGTTCTCCAAATTTAAATCTTCAGTTCGATCGTTCTCGAACTCAGGGCTAAAATTTATTCAGGTGACCGGTTCGATCGCATTTGAGGGTTGAACTTAGAAATACAAACAGTTGTATCGGTGAAACATTGCAAATCTCGCTCCTGTGCGAGCGGAAATAGCAGCGACGATCTACTCGCTCGAATTTGAGGCATATTATTTGATACTTTGAGACTCAAGATACTTAAAACTTAACCTAAAATTTGGAGTTTTGTGAAAAAGAATCTCGAGCGTCAGAGACATGAAAGACGATCGCCTCGAGCGGACCGCTTTTTAACATAGCTGGCGTTGCAGAAAACGAGACGTGAATTTAATTTTGTACCGAAGGTATATTAACATTTTTTTAAAGGAATCAACTCGTTCGAGGCAAATGACAACATCGAAGAACTTAGATCGAGCTTGGATAATTCGCGACCATTAAGCCCCACAGGATCCATCTCTTCTTTGAATCCCTCTCGATGCCCCCGATTCTCTCCACAACTGGAATTTTAGGGATTCAACCGAACTTGAGATTACCCTGCGTTCTAACTTTGAACGCTAACTCGAATGCAATGCTTAAAACCAAAGAGATGCACAGATATCGGAACAAAGCTAAAAATCGGAAATATCCCGATTTATATAGGTTGAAATTGTTTCTTCAAGGATTAGAAATTCAATTTCTATACTACTGACTATTAATCTGAGTTTGGCTTCTTTTGTTAGTAATATTCTAGCATTTTTGTCGACCCAAAAATCTCTATCTGGTATGATTTCTCCTGTTTGGAGCTTACATGTCAAAATTTGTTGACCCCAGGTCAGCAGATCGAGTTCTGGCATCAAATACTGGGGGTGACGTAAAATCCAACGACAGCTATCGGGATCGGTTTGAGCTAACTTTTCGAGCGCAGCCATTAAAACCGCTGAAATTTCCGTTAAACTGGGCAGTACCCTCAGAAAATTCTTGAGAAATTCGATCGCTTTTCGATCTTGGTTTTTCAAAACTTCAACCGATAGATCGATATATAACTTGCTGTTTTCTGGCTTATTCATGCTTGCTGCGGTCTGCGGCTCGCAAACACAACGAGTAGAGGCAGCAACAATGGTCGCGCTCAACATAAATCCATCAGCTCAAAAGTAAAAGCAATCGTCAAAAAGCCGGAAAAATAGGCTCGCGAATGCAGGTTCTTAACGTTGAAGATGCGAGAACGCATGCTTTGCGAACCTAAGTTTGTTAAGAATCAGTCTGGTTACAAGACTTAGCATAAATAAGAATTGTGAGGATTTTGCGATCGCCTACTCGTTCCAATTCAGGAGCGATCGAATCTGCGCGACCAAACTCAGGGCTTCGAAGGGTTTGGAAATCGTTCCGATAATCCCCAACTCCTCCCACTGCTGCCGATGACCAATTCGAGCTTTCGCGGTCAGTAAAATCGTCGGGATGCCTCGAGTGAGTCGATCGCCTTGCAACTGCTGCAACGTCTCCAATCCATCCATCTCCGGCATCATCACATCTAATAAAATCGCGTCCGGTTGCCGATCTCGCGCCACCGCCAACCCCTCACGACCGGAAGCTGCCATCAGCACCTCCCACCCAGCTGCCGCTTCTAGGGAATATTGCACGATCTCTCGTACGGCATCGTCATCATCCACAATTAAGATTCGCTTACTCATATCCGTTGTTCGCACTCAATCACTCAAGACCCATGTCCCGATCTCCGTCTACTCCTCCTACTCTCCCTGCTCCCCATCCATCCTCCGAGGTAGGGTGAAATAAAAACGACTCCCCTCCCCCAACGTACTTTGAGCCCAAATTTGTCCCCCGTGCTGCTCGATGATGCTGCGGCAAATGGCCAACCCCAAACCCGTCCCCCCCTTTTTTCGGGAGTTCGATGCATCCACTTGATGAAAGCGCTCGAAAATCGTTTCGAGTTTATCGGCAGGAATCCCCCGACCGCGATCGCGCACTTCAAATAAAATCGTCCCCGCCGCATCGAGCCAACTCGCCTCCAGCCAAACCGTCGAGCCTCCTTCGGAAAAGGCGATCGCGTTCCCGAGCAAGTTAATCAACACTTGAATCATCCGATCGCGATCGATCCAACAGGTTCCATCGAGATCCGAGACTTCCAGCCTAACCCCTGCGCGATTGGCAATCACCTGCATCTGCTCGGTGGCTTGGCGCAACACATCCCTCACGGCGATCGATTCTTTCACCAGTTGGATTTTCCCCGATTCCAACCGTTCGAGTTCCAAGATATCGTTCACCAAACGCACCAAACGTTCGGCGCTTTGGGCCGCAATTTGAATGATGTGCTTTCCCCGATCGCAACTCGCATCCACCAGACCCGTCGAGAGCAGGTTTAGTCCCCCGTGAATGGCCGTGAGCGGCGTTCGCAGTTCGTGACTGACGACGGCGATAAATTCCTCTTTCATCCGAGAAATCGCGTAGCGTTCCGTCACATCCTCTCCAATACTCAACGTCCCGATGGCGCTTCCCCCCACCCCCTGCAACCGAGTATTATTCCAAGCAATAATCCGCTCGTCCCCGAATTTGGTCAGGATCGAGTTTTGGTAGTGGGGATGTAGATTGCGCTCCAAAATTTCCCGAAACACTTGGTAGACTTGCGCTTGTTGGTATTGCGGCAAGAACGTCGCAAACCAATCTCGTCCCAAAACTTCCGATTCGGAGTACCCCGTCAACGCGAGAAAGAAGGGATTGACGTACTCGACGCTGCCATCTTCATCGAGTCCGACGACGATTAGCTGTACGTTATCGAGAAGGGTTTGCCAGCGTCGGTTCGATTCGTGCAAGATGGCTTCGGCCGCTTTGCGATCGCTGATATCCCGTTGCACCACTAAAATATAGTCGGGTTCTCCCCGTTCGTCCCGCACCAGAGAGCACGAAGAGTCCATCACCAGCCGCCGACCGTCTTTACACAGGAAATCGAATTCCTGACGCACCGATCCGGTTTTCATTAAGGTGGCAAACTGTTGCCGGCTCATCTGTCGGCTATCTGGGGTGAAAAACTCCCCCAAGCAATGACCGATGAGTTCGGCTTCGGTATACCCCGATTTTTCGATGGCGGTGGAGTTCGCTTGCTCGATCGTGCCTTCGGCATCCAAAATGTAGAGAAAATCCGGTGCAGATTCGAATAGAGACCGGAAGCGCCGTTCGCTTTTTTCTAAAGCCAGGGTGCGCTGGCGGACGCGGCGTTCGAGTTCTTGGTTGAGTTGTTGCAGCGCGACTTCGGTCCCGTAACGCTCGTCGAGTTCCATTTGCGTTCGATGGAGCAGTTGCGCTTGGTGAATGGCGATCGCCACTTGAGCAGCTAGCTGTTGGAGAAACTCAACTTCTCGGGTTTTCCACTGGCGAGGACGATGGCACTCGTGAGCGATTAACAATCCCCATAACTGCTCGGAATCGGAACGATCGCAATGGGTTCCCTCGAGAGTCGGGGGAACCTTCAAGACAATCGGAACGACTAAATTCGCTCTGACCTCAAAGGATGTCAAAAAGTCTCGATGGCATTGGCTCACCTCGTCTACCCAAACATCTTCCAGGGCGCGAGCGCGTCCTCGTTGGTACGGATCGCGCCAAACCTCCTCGAAACAGGGATCGGTCACGGTACGCTCGAGAATCGACCTCGCCGGATCGGCAACGGATTCCACCGCCACAGAACCGCTCCAATCGGGGTTAAAGCGATAAATAAGGGCGCGATCGACATTGAGGAACTGACGCACCTGAGCCACCGTTTCATTGAGAATATCGTCAAGATTGATAAACTGACGAATTCGCAGGGCAACCGTTGCCAACAGTTGAAATGAGTCGGGCATTACCTCGCCCGAAGAAGAGTCTTCAGAGGTCATGGATCGTAAGACATCCAACTGGAGGGATGAAGCTCGAATTGGCGACGAGATTCTTCAATTTTATTTTCGATCGAAAATCTCTAAATAACGTTTTTATAAAATATATTGTGTAAATTTGCAATTTAATTCATTTATATCCTAGATCTCTTCGGAATTCATATAGGTGTGATGTTATACAAACATAAAATAATATTTGTAAATAAAAACCCAATCAAAAAAACTATACAATATAATTAATGTTTTAATGTTATAAACCCATCAACCCTAGAACCCAAAAGCCGTGTAAGATATTGGGGGTAACAACGGCGCGTACATCATTAATGCATCGTTTACAGCAATACACTCCTCCCACAGTTGGCGACCGGAGGCGCGATCGCGGCAGACGCGATACAATTCGTTGTGGCGCGTGTAGCGACCCCCGACCGGACCTCGCATTTGGTGGTTGCGCTCGATAATTTCATATTCCTCCAGACCCAGTACACTCGATCGAAATTCACCGCACAAATGGGTCTGGGAAAGCCATAATGACAGCTGAAACGGGCGATCGGTTTGATTGACCAGTTGCAAATCCACGTAATTGTAAGCCACCGTCGCCCCACTTCCGAACGGTAAGGTACGGTTTACATCGGGAAACACATCGTAGCTGTGATGCCACCGTTCTTTCACCGTTAGCGGCGTATGCAGTGCCATCCAATAAATTAAGTTAGATAATTGGCACAAACCGCCGCCATAGCCTATTTTGACCTGCCCGTTTTGCAGCGTCATTCCCACTTGAAATCCCCGTCGTCGGGAGGGAAAACCCACCAAATACCAAAAGGAAAAAACCTCACCGGGTTCCACGAGCAAACCATCGAGGCAATCGATCGCCAGTCGGAGGTTGGCAATCTTATTGTACTGCAGCCACATCTGGACATCTTTAAGGGGTCTTAAGAGGAGAGACTGGTGGCTTTTAATGACATGAGGCAGCGGTTCGCAGGTGCGGTGGGTGGCAAATTCATCTCGAAGCCGGAACCAACGCACGTACCGTTGCAGGGTAAAAACAAATCGACCGATCGATCGTCGCCAAGGGAGAGTCATCTTCAATACTGGTTAGGGAAGCTGTAGGGGCACAAGCATCTGTTTTCCCAAAACAGTTGACGTTATCAGAATACCCCACGTTCCTTGCCTGACAATTCCGATCGCCCGATTACGAAAATAAATGAAAAACGGGCAAAATCAATGCCAGGATAATCCCGCCAAACGTCATCCATTCGAGAGGTTTGAGCGTGGAATTCGAGGGGTGGGTTTTAAATCCATGCAACCAAGAACGGGGCCGATCGTTCGGGCGGATTTTGCGATCGAACATCGATGCCAGCACAGGAGTGCCACCCACTTTTGCCCCCAGCAGGAGATGCAATGCCAGTGCGGCGAGCATCACTCCCCAACTGACTAAATGCGCCAGATACCAAGGGCGATCGATTTCTCCGGCTGGTAACCATTCTTCTTTCATCATGCGGCCCGTCATCAACGCCAACGTTGCCGCCAGCAACATCGAGGTATTGGCGATACGCTGAAGGGACACCCACCAAACCGGCTTACCAACCTGTTGCAGTTGCCTTAAGGATGTCGATCGCACCAGACGACTCTCCCCCAGGCGGAAACTGTACAGCGCCAAAAAGGGAAACAGCAAGAGCAACGTCACCGCAATCGTGCCGTGAATTCCTTGAATATCCGGTAGCGCGGGTAACGGCAGGCTACCCCACCGTTTGTCGTAGGTGTTGTAAACCCAAAACCCCGAAATCAGCGCCAAAATGGTCAGCACGGCAGCGGCACCGTGTAGTATTCGAAGTAAGACAGGTTGGTATGGGCGAGACGACGACATGGGGAATTAGGCAATCGCGAGAAATTTCTCGAACTATACCAGTTCCCACTTGTCGATCGACAGATCGGCGATACTGATGTGCTTTCCAAGACAGAACTCAATCGAAGGTGCTGGGCAGTTCGATGGCAAGTGTCACCGTTAAATCCCGGCACGAACAACTACCCACCCCACACCCTTTTCCGCGCCTATGTTCGATCACTTCCCAATACAGAAGCGGCTGAAAATGCGATCGAGTACCGACTCAGTCACTTCATCGCCGGTAATTTCCCCCAGGGCTTGAATCGCGCCGCGCAAGTCGATCGTCCAGAAATCAAAAGGCAAACCATCGGCAATCGTTTGTTGCATCTGTTGCAAAGACGCATTCGCCCGCGAGAGGGCAGCCGCTTGGCGTTGGTTGATGGCAAAATCCAAATTAGCCGCCTGGAGTTCTCCCCCCCGAACGGTAGCGAGAATGGCATTTTCCAGGTCTTCAATGCCCCGATCGCAAGTTGCCGAAGTCCGCACGATCTGCCGGATGTTGCCTTCCTCCCAAATTGGCTGAGGAACGATCGCCCCTTCGAATTCCCCATCCATGGAAGTACTTTTGAGTAAATCGATTTTATTGACGATTGCGAGTACGGGACGCTCGTCCACCCATCGGTAAATTTCCTCATCCGCCGCCGTCCAACCCGTAGTGGCATCGAGCACCAGCAACACCAAATCTGCCAACCGCGCCGCAGATCGGGAGCGTTCTACCCCAATGCGTTCGACTCGATCGTCTGTTTCTCGAATCCCAGCCGTATCGAGAACTTGTACCGGAATCCCTCCCACCACCAACTGAGATTCCACCACATCCCGCGTGGTTCCGGGCAAATCGGTGACAATGGCTCGATCGCTGCGACTCCAGGCATTGAGCAAACTCGATTTGCCGACGTTCGGCCGTCCGACAATTGCCACTTTCAGCCCCGTCCGTAATAGTTCTCCCCGACCGGCTGTCGCTTCGATGCGATTGATTTGGGCGATCGCCTCCCGAACTTGCGCCTCGATCGCCGACTCATCTAATGGGGGTAAATCTTCCTCAAAATCTACCCGCGCCTCAATTTCGGCAAGAATATCCAAACATTGCCCCCGCAACTGACGAATCGGTTCTGCCAGCTTCCCCCGCAACCCAGCCAAGGCAAATTGCGCCGCATCGGGGGATTTCGCCCCCACCAAATCGGCGATACTCTCGGCTTGGGTCAAATCGAGTCGTCCGTTAGCAAAGGCGCGCAGGGTAAACTCCCCAGGTCTGGCTAAGCGTGCGTTGCATTCCAAACACAACTGCAACACCTGTTGCACGGCCATGATTCCCCCGTGACAGTGAAACTCCACCACGTCTTCTCGGGTATACGATCGCGGCGCTTGCATCAGCAGCAACAGGGCTTCGTCGATGAGTTGTTGCGTTTGGGGATGGTGAATGTAGCCGTAGAGAATTCGGTGACTCTCCCACACTTGCCGACCGGGGGCGCGAAACAGGATTTTGGCAATGGCGATCGCCTCGGGTCCAGACATGCGCACGATACCCACGCTACCCTGCTGGGGAACCACTGCCGTCGCGATCGCGGCGATCGTATCGCCCTGTTGCCATCCGTATAACATACTTTAGAATCTATCTCGACGCTAAACGTGTATTCGATTTCTCGGGAATGGGGAGTGGGGCCCGGCTGTTTGATTCTACTTTGCAGTATTTTTAGCATTGCCGGAGAACTGGTCATCTTCGGTTGCATCTATTCCACCTGTCAATTTTGTGAAAGCACCGAAAATGGCGATCGCGCATTGAGAATGAATGAGAATGAAACAGCCCTCGATGAGGGGGGATGGGGTGATGGGGACGCGGTGACGTTCCAGAAGGGGTCGCTCGTCACAAGTGACCCATTGTCGAATGGCACTGACATAAGCACAAATCGGTGGCTAAAATCCTTGCCGTTCCGTACTCACTCAGTAGCAACTCAGTCTTAATTCAGTGCCATTCATCCATTCATTCTTCCCCAGCTCCCAAAGCAACAGCCCCAGTCAATCGGTTGAAAAAATACAAAATTGATGAGAATGCGGCTGTAAGCTTAACTCTCTTGATGGTACGGCTTCTCAGAGGTATATGTGATGTCTCACCCCTACCGGGAAACACTATAAGATACTTATACAAGATTTCAATCCCCGGCGATCGAATAGCCACTTGAGACCAAAGGTGATGAAACAACGCTCCTATTTCCCGCAGCAACCCTTGCCATTTCCCAGAGCGATCGCCCATCGATTGCGCTCTTTGCATTCCTTGTATTCTGTGCGTTCTTTGCACTCTGGCTATACCAAACTCCTTCGATATGGGCGTTGCTGGTGCTGGCGATTGACTCGCTCCAAAGGTTCTGCTAAGTATCTCGCCCGAGGCTTTGCCGTGGGAACGTTTGCGGGCTTTTTTCCCCTCTTTGGCATCCAAACAGCAATCGGCGTGTTGTTGGCGATTCCTTTGCGAGGTCATAAACTCACCGCGGCCGTCGGAACTTGGGTCAGCAATCCCATCACCTACATTCCCCTCTTCTGGTTCAATTTTCGGGTGGGGAACTGGCTGCTCGGAACTGAAGCGAGTTTTACGCCGGAGAGTTTGCAGTCTTTGGAGGCTTTGTTAGAGTTGAAGGAGGTATTTGTCACCACACTACTCGTTGGGTGCTTGGTTTGCGGACTGGTGGGGAGTCTTTTGAGCTATTTTATCGCGTTGAGATGCGTTCGTTCCTGGCGACATCGACGAACCCCCCTCAAACGTCGTCGCCACCATCCGGGTATTTCTGCTTCCAAACCCGCAACGGTGACGTTAGATTCACATTCCTCGAAGAGTATCGATCTATCCTGATTCTGCCTTGCGTTTCTCCCGTGCTCTGTCATCGAACGGCTCGCCATGACCCATTCCGATTCCCAGAACTCCCTGTCTAATTCTCGATCGAAAGTGACCGGAGAAGCCGCTGCCATCGGTCAACTGCTCAACAAGCGCTATCGCATCATTAAAGTACTCGGCTCTGGAAGCTTCGGTCCCACCTATTTGGCCGCCGATACTCACCGTCCGGGTTTGCCCCATTGCGTGGTCAAACAACTGTGTCCCTATGCCAGCGGCGTCGAATCTCTACGTACGGCGCGGCGACTGTTTCAAAAAGAGGCAGAAATCTTGGAGAAACTCGGCAAAAACGATCGCCTTCCCCAACTGCTGGCCTATTTTGAAGAAAACAACCAACTCTATTTGGTGAAGGAATTCATTCCCGGTTATCCCCTCACTGATGAAATCGTACCCGGTCATCCCCTCTCTCAGTCAGAAGTGGTGGAAATTTTGCGATCGGTGTTGGACATTTTAGTGTTTGTCCACGAGCAAGGGGTGATTCATCGAGATATCAAACCCGCAAACCTGATTCGCCGTCAGGAGGATAAAGCCCTCGTTCTCATCGATTTTGGTTCGGTCAAAGAAATTGGCAACCTCATGAGTGGCGATCGCACCCGTACCGTTGCGGCGGGAACGCCCGTGTATATGCCCGTCGAACAATTCCAAGGCAACCCCCAATATAATAGCGATTTGTACGCCCTGGGAACAATTGCGGTACAGGCCCTCACGGGATTGTCAGCCGAGAGTTTGCCCAAGTTGCAAGACATCGACAGTCGGGTCTGCTGGCGCGATCGATGTGAAATTGACTCGGACTTTGCCGATATTATCGATAAGATGGTGCGCTACGCCTCCGGACAGCGCTATCAATCGGCTCGGGAGGTTCTCGATGCCCTCGACGAGATGGAGGCAAAAGCCGCCGAGAACTCATCGGCCAAAGCTTCTGCGATGAAAGCCGATGCCTCGAAAGCCCCGATTCTGGTGCGCGCGATGCCCGATGGCGGCTTCGTTCCCCAGCAGAAAGTCCTGGGATTGTTGATGTCTCGCCGAGTTGGAATGGGTGCGCTGGCATTGCTGGTGTTGGCTGTGGGGGGTGGATTTACCATGAAGATGTTGCCGGGGTTGGGCAATGTTGAGAAATTGTACCTGCGAGGAGAGGAAAAGATTGCCGAAGGAGATGAATCGGGGGCGCTAGCGGATTTCGATCGGGCTATTTCTCTCGCCCCGGACGATGCCACGGGTTACTACAAGCGCGGAAACGCTCATTTCGATCTGGGAAACTTAGATGGGGCGATCTCCGATTACACCCAAGCGATCGCACTCGACCCGACTCAGGTGGATTTCTATTACAATCGCGGGTTGGTTCGATCGCAGTTACAGGATTTTCAGGGGGCGATCGAAGATTTCGATCGGGTTGTCGAACTCGCACCGAATGATGCCGAGGGCTTCTACCAGCGCGGCTTGGCCGCTTATGACCTAGGGGATTATCAAGCGGCAATCAATGATTACACCCAAGCGATTCTCTTCGATGGGAACAATCCCAATACCTATCAAAGTCGAGGTTTGGCGTATTCTGCCCTGGGAGACAAGCAAAAAGCCATGGCCGATTACACCCAAGCCATTGCCGTCGATGCGGAAAATCCGACGGCCTATTACAGCCGGGGACGGGCCCGATATGCTTTGGGAGATTATACCGGCGCGCTGGAAGACTACTCCCGCACCCTCGAACTCGACGATCGCAACGCCGATGCCTATACGAATCGGTGTAGCGTCCAGTTGAATTTAGGGGAGTACGATCGGGCGATCGCCGATTGTAGCCGAGGTTTGGAAATTGACTCTCAGGCATGGGTTGCCTACAGCAATCGCTGCGTCGCCCGGTATAACTTACAAGAATACGAAGCGGCCGTTAATGATTGTACGAGCGCCTTAGAACTGAGTCCCAACCACGCCAAAGCCTATAGCAATCGGGGGATGGCGCGCACGGCACTCGGAGAAATAGAGGTGGCGATCGAGGATTATACCCAAGCCATTCGCCTCAATCCCCACGATGCCGTCGCCTACAGCAATCGCGGTTTAGCCTATGCCGAATTGAAAGACTATCGCAAAGCCATTGAAGACCAAACCCAAGCCATTCGCCTCAATCCGGAACTGGGGGTGGCGTATTTCAATCGCGGTACGATTCGGCGGCAAATGGACGATCGTCCCGGCGCGATCGAGGATTTTCAACGGGCGGCCACCACTTGTCTCGATCGGGGGATGGTCAGTTGCTACGATAACGCTCAATCTCAGATTCAGGAATTGAAATAAGGTGTAGGATGTAGGGCATTGGTGAAAGGTTAAGCTTGTGTGCCACCTGTTAAGGGGAACAGGGAACGGGGAACGGTTTTAGGTTTTGGGTATGGGATCTGAGCATGGCTCATATGAAATCCGGGTATACACTTACTGTATAGATTGGGCAACAGTTATCTCTTTTCCAAGTATTGAGCCGAATTTTGCTCGTAGCGCGAAGCCCGATAATTTCACCTTAAACGACGGACCCACTCTTCACATATTCGCACTGCGGCCTCATCATCTTCCGAGTCCCCCATAAAATATTCCAAATCCTCCGTCATATCTAACGCCCGATCTTGCAAAAATGCGGCAAAACTTGGGTATTTCTTGTCGACTTCCCCCACCTCGTGGTCGTATTTGACGATCGCATATTCCCCATCTCGAAACTCGCGGGTATCGAAACAAAATAAATCCGCAGATTCCAAGGGTTGTGCGAAGGGTAATAACGCCAAGGGTTTCGCCCGATAGAGGAAGGGATAGTCCGCGCCCCCCACTTTGCTCTCCCCAGCTTGAAAACCCCAATATTTAACCCCATCGCGAATCTCGGCAATGGAGAAAATCTGCAACGAGTCAAAATCTGCCGCCCCATCCCAGATTTGCAAGCAGTCTTTGTGGGAAGCCGATAGAGGAATCCCCAAATCCCGTTCGAGTTGTGCCAGTTGTGCCGCCGTTGCACCGATTTGAGCAACTTCAACTTCGGCATCGGCGCAAAAGTCTGCCAGCCAGTCGGTGATTTTAAGAGTCATCGGGTTCGATCGAAAATAATGCATCGATGAGGAGATAGCAAAAACGACCGGAGAAAAACAATTGCTAATTCCCCAATCGCCTTACTAATTTACTGACACTTTAATCGTCGCGATCGCTAATTTAATCTTCGATCGCGTTGAGCAAGACTTCCGCCAAGCTCATTTCTTCCATTTGGTCGATGGTAACGGTATCGCAAATATCGAACTTCGCACCAATCCCTTCCATTTGGTCGTCGAGGGCTTTGAGAAAACTCGTCGCGCCGGCATCAGAACCGATTTGAATAAAGGAGATGGCAAGCTCTTCGTCTCGATCCATCTGTCGCGACGCCTCCACGATAACCCGCATCACCGCTTTGCGATCGTTAGGTTCGCCATCGGTGACCACCAGAATCGTTTCCCCAGAGGGCTTGGTTTGACCGGCAGCTTTGCGCTGAAAGTAATTATTCGTCGCATCCTCAAGAACCGACGCTAAGTCCGTGGTTCCCATGGGATCGTTTTCGAGGAAAATCTGTTCGACTTTGCTCGCGGTTACGTCATCGTAGCGGCGAAATCGTCCGGCAAAGGTATAAACGGTGATGCCATCGGGATCGAACTGCTCGCATTTTCGGGCGACAGCGAGGGTGGACTCTTGGGCTAGTTCCCATCGACTTTTACCGCCGGGAGCATCGGGGGCGGACATACTGCCGCTTTTGTCAAGGATGAGAGTATAGTCGCGGTCTTTCAAAATAGAATCACTCATTTGAGTTCGATAAAAAATGTGAAGTTCCCCAACGCAGCTTCGCACTGTTTCGATCCGTGGGGTATTCTTCGCGCCCGATCGTTCCGAGAGTTCGAGCGTCTCAACTCGATCGGCGCCTTGCTTTTCATGCTAACAAGTCCACATTGCGATCGACCACGGTTGTAATGTTCGGTCAATACGGTTCGGTCTCTTTTCAATGGACTATTGACCATTGACTATTGACAATGGGTCAGTTGCAACAATCTTCCCCAGCTCCCCCAGCTCTTCTAGCCGAGAACTCTCAACCCAAAGTCGATCGAACCCGACACGGCGCAAAAGATTGCCGATGTTCGGGGGTTGGACCGTAACGCTGCAAAGCCTCTCGATGTCGGGCGGTTCCGTATCCTTTATTCCGGGCTAAATCGTATTCGGGATAGTCGGTGGCTAAACCCACAATCAGTTCGTCGCGCCAAACTTTAGCCACGATACTCGCTGCTGCAATCGCCACCGAAGTTCGATCGCCCCCGACAATGGTTTCTTGCGCCATCGGTAAATTGGGAATTCGCCGATTTCCATCGATGTGGCACAGTTGGGGTGGGGGCTGCAACTGTTCGATCGCCCGTCGCATTGCCAAGAGCGTGGCTTGCAAGATATTGAGTCGATCGATTTCGGCAACCATTGCCACCCCCACTTGACAGTCCCGTGCCAGAGCGCGAATCTGCCGGGATAATGCCGTACGCCGCTTGGCACTGAGTTGTTTGCTATCTCGAACTCCCAAGGCAGCTAATTCCACCTCGGCATCAGCCGATAGCACCACCGCAGCAGCCACCACCGGTCCGAATAACGCCCCGCGACCCACTTCATCGACGCCGGCAATGGAATCACCCTGGGGGGAGCAAACGCGCTCGATGCGGCTCTCTCCCCCAAGACTCGTTCCCTTTTTTGCAGCCATCAAGCACTCGCAGAAGAGCGGCGGCGGCGGCGGCGGGTGGGCGTACTTGCCACTTCCAAGGTCGGTTCTGTATCCGTTTCATCGGCATCCGATTCAGTTTGGGGTGCCTCTTCCAACGGCAGTGCCATTTGCGCCTCGGATTCTGGGGATTCTTCCAATTTTTCCTCAGACGCGACGACCGTTAAGACTTCGACCGGTTCTGCACTCTCCGTTACGATTTCTTCTGACTCGGAAGTAGAAGGCTCGTTGTTGGCTACCTCCACTTGGGAGGGAGTGTCCCCGGGTTCGACGATCGAGATGATGGCGTTGCGGGGATTTTTCAGGGTGCGCTCGATTCGCACCAACGGCGAAATGCCCATTAAAGCGTACACGTCCTGTTCTTCAGAAGTCATGGGGATGACGACGGTTTCGGGAGGGTCGCTCTCGGTCTTGCCGATTTCCCGGACGGGTTTGGTTCCCTTACGAGGGCGATCGATATCGGTCGGTCCGGGAAACTCCGTTTCGGTTGAAGGGGTTTTATACAGGGAATCCGAAGGGTTCGATCGTTCTAAACGCTCGGGATCTGGAACCTGACGACGACGGCGGCGGCGACGATTTCCTCCCCCATCTCCGAGTTCTTGGTAGCTGGGGTGGTGAATTAAGTCGAGCCCTTGCAAGTCGCTGGAGGATTCGAGTTCGATGCCCTCTTCCAAATTTTCCTTCACCGGTTCGGGCAACCGCACTTTCGGTTCCGTACTCCGAACTTCGACGGCGTGTCGGGCGTCAGCATCGAATTCGGGATCGCCGGGTAAGGTCACCACGTGACCCAATCCCCCGCAAGCCGAACAAGGACGGCTGAACAGTTCGTAGATATTTTGACCCTGACGCTTGCGAGTCAACTCCACCAACCCCAATTCCGAGAGTTGGGCGATTTGCGGTCGGGCTTTATCCTGACGCAGAGCTTTGTTAAATTGCTCGAGCACCTGAAGCTGATCGCGCCGGGAATCCATATCGATAAAATCGACGATAATCACCCCAGCAATATTGCGCAGCCGCAGTTGGCGGGCGATTTCCGTGGCGGCCTCGCAGTTCGTCCACAGCACCGTTTCGCGGGCCGTTGCCGACCTCGTAAACGATCCGGAGTTAACATCGATCACCGTTAGCGCTTCGGTGGGTTCGATAATCACGTAACCGCCAGAGGGCAAATCCACTCTCGGTTTGAGGGCTTCCCGAATCGCCGCGTTCACCCGGAAGTAATCCAAAATCGGTTGGGATTCGTTGTGATGGTCGATGGAAACCCCTTGGGGACTCTTGCCGCCACTCCAATTAATCAGGTGCTGTTTGACCCGTTTGACTCCCCGATGGGAATCGGCAACGATCCGGTTCACGTCGGTGGTATACATATCCCGCAGAACGCGCTGGATGAAGTCGTCGTCCCGATTGAGCAAGGCGGGGGGGCGAGTGGTACTGGCTTCTTCTTGGATGCTTTCCCACCGCCGTTGGAGAAATTCTAAGTCTTCGATGATGGCATCTTCGCTCATTCCTTCGGCTTCGGTGCGAACGAGCAAACCCATACCGGCGGGTTTGACGAGAATCGCCAGGGCCCTCAATCGGTTGCGTTCCGATTCTTTCACGATCCGTCGGGAGAGGTGAACCCCTTTACCGAAGGGCATTAAGACTAAATAGCGACCGGGAAGGGTAACATTTCCCGTCAGCCGGGGGCCTTTATTGCCAGTGGGCTCTTTCATCACCTGCACCAGCACTTTTTGCTGGGGGGCAACCAGTTCGGTAATCGCACCAGCCGTGCGCTTCAAGCGCAACGGACCGAGATCGGTGACGTGCATGAACCCGTTGCGTTCGGTATCGCCAATATTGACAAATGCGGCGTCGATACCCGGCAGAACGTTCTCGACGACTCCCAGATAGATGTCGCTGACTTGGTGAGAACCGGTGGCGACGACTAATTCTTGAATTTGATCTTCACTAAAAACAGCAGCGATTCGATGCTGCTCTGCGATAATAATTTGCTTGGGCATTCAATTTCCTCAAAACTCGATCTCGCGAGAGGCGCTTCGGTGCGTGCGCCTTCCACACGTGGTAATGGGTCAATACTCTACATAGGCGAAAATTTTGTCGCTCGCATCGAGACAGTCAATCCAAGATGAGGCGATCGTCTCTTCCCATAGGTCGTTGCATTGCAGCGCAGTCATCCCGTTCTTGTGGAGTTAAGGGTTGGCTCGTCCCCTTCCCCACCTCGATACTCGATTGCGATCTTTCGTATCTGGGGTCAACACCTGCCGTTGGCAACGCTACTGGGAAATCGGATCGCTAACTCGTGAACCTCTAATCTAAAATAGTCTTTCCGCACTTGCACGCTACTGTAGCGAGGAAATGCAGAAACCTACTGCCCCCATCTACTTAGAGATTACCCCCACCGTTTGTCGCCAAATGGAAGTTTGCGCGAGCGACCCGGACTCCGTGCTGGAACTGTCGGGAAGTTGCATCGCACACTCTAAAGAAGACACAGGTTTTTACTAAGTCTTGTACTAAATAGTCTTGTACTAGTTAATACTTTGACTTATACCATAGCACGTTTGCAGAATTTATCGACAATTTTGGCGCATACTTTTTTCTCCATCGAGCTGTGTTAGAGAATCAGCCCCTCCCGATGCACCTTCAATAGTTGAAATTTGCGATCGCTCGCTTCCTCTAACATATAAACAACTTGCGCCGGACGCAACAAATTACCATCGTTGCGACAACTGCCCAGATACCGAACTGCGAAGCCGTTCTCATCAGATTCGACAACCTCCAACTCGAACAGGCGATCGCGCAAATTCACCTGCTTCTTTTTCCCAGACTTGGTGGTATGCTCGATTTCGATACAGCCCCGATCGAGAATTGAAGCGATCCAAGCCGAAATTTCCCCGCCTGACGGAGTTTCGCCAGCCTCTTCCCACCCCAGCCTCAATCGATACTGCGCCTTTTGCAACAGTTGCGTTGCCGACGGGGTTCCCATGGCAATGTCCTCCACCCGATAAATCGGAATCCCCACTGGGAGTTGGGCGGCCAGTTTCTCCTGAAACTCTTCCATATCCATGAGTTGGCTCAGGTCGAATTCCACGATTTCCCCCTCGCTCGTCGCCCCCAGGGATAGGGCGTTGGCAGGGGAAATGCGCGGTCCCGGATGAAACCCACCCGTAAAGGCAATGGGAATCGCCGCCCGTCGTACGGCACGATCGAACAATTTGGCTAAGTCCAGATGCCCCACCATTGCCATATCTCCCAGCTTGCCGTGGCGCACTCGCAACCGCTGCACCCGATCGGGTTTGGGGGTAAAATTCCCTTGATATTCGGGAACGATCTGTGGGGGAACCACCACGTTATGACCGAAATCGGGGCTGCAAATGCCGCAATGGGAACATCCCTCAAAGGAGCAATCGGGAACCGTTGCCGCCTCCATCGCCCGTTGCAAGTCATCGGCGAGCCATTGTTTATCAATTCCGGTATTCACGTGGTCCCAGGGCAAAGGCTTGTCCAAGGATAGGGGAAGCAATTCTTCTGTTGTCGATGTGGCGGTAGATGCAGCCATGACGTTCCACTCTCCGCTTTCCACTTGGCGGTACTTCCAAGTCAAACCGGATTCGTCAATGGCTTGCGTCCAAGCCCCAAACGCGCGATCGAGACTTTCCCACCAGGAGTCCATCCCCGCCCCCAACTGCCACGCCCGCCGCACCACCGAAGCCAGGCGACGATCGCCCCGTCCGACGAAATCTTCCATCGCAGAGATGCGAACGTCGGTGAAATTAGCTTTCACCCCTCGCATCCGGCGAAATTCCGATCGCAGCAATTCCTGTTTGCGCTCGAACTCGGCGGTGGACACGGAGTGCCACTGGAAGGGAGTATGGGGTTTGGGAGTAAAGTTAGAAATCGTCAGGGTGACACTCAAGCGCTTGCGACCTTTGGCGTGGCATTCTTGCTGCAACCAACGTACGGTTTCGGCAATCCCCACGACATCGGCATCGGTTTCCCCCGGCAGCCCGATCATAAAGTAGAGCTTCACCTTATTCCAACCGCGATCGTAAGCGGTCTTCACCCCCCGCAGCAGTTCTTCGTTGGTGAGACCCTTATTGACGATATCCCGCATCCGCTGGGTTCCCGCTTCCGGGGCAAAGGTTAAACTCGGCTGGCGGTTGCCCCCCAAGATATTGGCGATATTGTCGTCAAAGCGATCGACGCGCTGGCTGGGAAGCGATAAAGAAATATTCTCATCTTTGAGCCGATTTTTAATTTCCATCCCCACCCCCGGGAGGGCGAGATAGTCGGAACAACTCAAACTCAACAAGGAGAACTCGTTGTATCCCGTTTGCCGCATCCCCTTTTCGATGGCATTAACCACCTGTTCGGGTTCCACGTCTCGCGCCGGACGGGTCAGCATTCCCGGCTGACAGAAGCGGCAGCCTCGGGTGCAACCTCTGCGAATTTCCACCGTCAAGCGATCGTGAACGGTTTGGACGTGGGGAACCGGTCCGACGGAATAAGCGGGCATGGGCGTGGCGACGCGCCGCAGAATCCGCGCTGGTATGTCGGGGCGATTGGGATGCACCGATCCATCTTCGGCCATGTCGTAGAATCGAGGCACGTAAACGCCCGGCACTTGCGCTAAATCCAGCAATAACGCTTCGAGACTCAACCCATTAGCTTTGCCTTCGGCAATGACAAGTCCAATTTCGGGCAAGAGTTCTTCCCCATCTCCGAGAGCGATAAAATCGAAGAAGTCGGCGTAGGGTTCGGGATTAGATGTGGCCGTCTGCCCCCCGGCAAAAATCAAGGGATACTCGTTCGACGCGGAGCGCTCTTGCCAGGTGAGAGGAATCCCGGCTAAATCCAGCATTTCCAAAATATTGGTGGCCCCGAGTTCGTAGCTGAGACTGAAACCGAGGATATCGAAATCGGTCAAGGGACGGCGGGATTCGACGGCAAACAGTGGCGTTTGGGTGTCGCGTAATTTTTTGGCGAAGTCCGGCGCGGGGAGGTAGGCGCGATCGCATAGTTGCCGGGGGGCGGCATTGAGGATGTTGTACAGAATGATATGACCCAAATTGGAGAAACCGACTTCGTACACTTCGGGATAGGTCAGCACCCAACGCACAGCAGCACTCTCCCAGGGTTTACGAGTGACCCCGAATTCGTTGCCCAGATACCGTGCGGGTTGCATAATATCCGGTGTGATTAGGTTTTCCACGGCAATGGTCACGCTCGTCCTCTCAATCCAAAATGTTCGATCGCACAGCTTTACTGAAATGCGATCGGGGGTCTTCCTCTTTTGATAGTACCGTCGATCGACCCACCCTCGCAGAAGTGCGATCGTGCAGTTGCCCAGAACAATATAGATAGTCCAAGTGCGTTAAAAAATCATAAAATTCGATAGGTCAAGAAGAATGTGTTGTATACCTACCCAGATGTATAGAACCCATTTGGGATCTTGTGGAAAAAATCAAGAGTCCGGAGGGTGTTGGTGAGGTGGCAACGGTTGACTACCCTCAACCGTTGTGGGGAATGGAGTATTTAGGGTGCGATCGCCAACTTCTCCTGTGAGTCGGAATCTTTCCACTCATCGCTCGGATTCGTCGCCAGCCTTTTGAGCATCAGTCGAACATGCGCAGAGGTTGACCTTGGTGGTGGCATTGGTGAGAGTTCTCTCAAAATTTTTGACTAAACTTTTACATCTTTCCATCCAAGAGTTGGTTCTTTCAATCACCCATCGGGCAATGACTGGAACAAAACCGGTTTTTTGGCGCAAATTCTTTTGCTCCTTCGAGATTTTGGGTGAAAGCTCAAACTTGATTTTAGTGTCGTACGCCGGATCGATTTTCTTCAACTCTTTCATCAAGATCTGCGGGTGGTATTCATTGTCGAGTAGAATCTTAATTTTCGCGTGGGTTTACTGGTTTGGATTTGAAGTAATCGATATTTTCCGACAACATTTCAATGAGTCCTCGATCGTCTGAAACTGAGGCTTTCGTGCAATGGCTGAAGAATGGAAATCCCAAGATGTCTACGGCTAAATGCCTCTTAATGCCGTTCGTGGCTTTGTACAAGCAAAATCCCTTTGAGCTGACACTAGCATTACAAGTATTTTTCACCGCTTGGGAATCAATGATGATTAACCTGGTCCATTTGGCTTTTTTTTAACTTGTTGACGTACTCGACCATCTTATACATCTCGAAATTGAGAATAGCGTCATTAATTAAACGAGTTTACGTGATTTCAGCGGTGTGGTATGCTAATTCCAGGGGGATAGTGTGTCTTAATTATGTACGTTTATCGATAAAAAACGAACGCGACCCCGATCTCCAAAAATGACAATTCCCCAGACTCGATCGAGAAATTCATCGCTCTGTTTTCAACTGCGAAACCCGCTCCAACGATCGAGCCGGCTGGCAATAAGTTGAGCTTGAGAAGGAAGAAATTGATAAAGATTGAAGAGCCTATACTTTTCGAGATGGGCACGGTCTGTTTTCGTAATAATCGATACTTCGAGTTTCCAATCTTTATATATAAAAGATAAAAATGTGAGTATCACGACGGTAAGGAATACAGGAATCAGATAGAGCAAGCGTTCATCTCACAGCGTTTTACTCCTTACTCCTCAATCTCTCCCATCTTTGAATTTCACCCTTGGGAGACTCTTGAGAACCGTAGAATTGACCCCTTTGAGTCATTGATGTCAGTAGTAACTTTTCTAGACAGATCGTTAGATCGGAGATAATTTAGTTAGAGTAAAAAAATAAAGTAGACCTTGAATGGATCGTTTGGAACATTCTTCCCTTGCCACCACTTTGGTTGAGCTTCTACGTTATCGGGCTATCCATCAAAGCGATCGAACCGCTTATACCTTTTTGGTTGATGGAGAAACCCAGACACTCAGTCTCACTTACCAAGAGTTGGATCGGTGCGCCCGTGCGATCGCAGCCATTCTCCAGTCGGCCGACCTCGTGGGAGAAAGAGCCGTTCTCTTATATCCTCCCGGACTTGAATACATTGCTGCATTTTTTGGATGCCTCTACGCTGGAGTCGTCGCCGTTCCCGCCTATCCTCCCAGACCCAATCGTTCTGTCGCTCGCATCCAATCCATCTTAACCGATGCCAAAGCCGTGGTTGCCCTGACCACCAGCACCGTCCTATCGACTCTCCAGAAGCAATTCCCTCTCGCGCCGGAACTGAAGAACCTAAAGTGGCTGGTGACCGATCGCCTCAACCTGAGTGTAGCCGAAAACTGGAGCGAACCTGACATTTGCAAGGAAACTCTAGCCTTTTTGCAATACACCTCGGGTTCTACCGCTGCTCCCAAAGGTGTTGCCATCACCCACCAAAACCTCATCCACAACTCAAAAGGCATTTACCAAGCCTTCGAGCATTCAGCCTCCAGCAGCGTCGTCAGTTGGTTGCCGATGTACCACGATATGGGTTTAATTGGCGGGGTGCTGCAACCCCTCTATGGTGGCTTCCCGGCGACGTTAATGTCACCGCTGATGTTTTTACAAAGACCCCTACGTTGGTTGCAAGCCATTTCTAGATACCGAGCGACCAGTAGCGGCGGTCCCAACTTTGCCTACGACCTGTGCGCTCGCAAAATTTCACCCGAACAGCTCACCGACCTCGATCTGAGTTGTTGGGATGTTGCTTTCAATGGTGCCGAACCCATCAGCCAAAAAGTGCTAGAGCAATTTGCCACCACCTTTGCCCCTTGCGGATTCCGTCAGAAAGCATTTTATCCTTGTTACGGTTTAGCCGAGGCAACTCTATTTGTCAGCGGGGGAGTCAAAAACGAAATACCCATGGTGGAAACGATTGACGCTAACGCTCTGGCCAAGCATCGCGTCGTGCAAGTGGACGCAGACCAAAAAAGTGCCAGAGCCGTCGTCAGTTGCGGTCGAAGTTTATCAGACCAGAAAATTGCGATCGTCGATCCCAAAACGTTAGAGCCTTGCAAGCCCGGAGAAATTGGCGAAATCTGGGTGTCGGGACCGAGCGTAGCACGGGGGTACTGGCAGCAACCGGAAGCCACAGAACGGATGTTTTGCGCTCGGACGGTGAATCTCGGCAGTAACGGTCATCATCACAACGGTCATAGCAACGGTCATCATCACAACGGTCACAGCAACGGTCATAGCAACGGTCACAGCAATGGTACGGGGAAATTACACCGAGACCCCGCTCGCAACCACCAAGCGTTCCTGCGTACGGGAGACTTGGGGTTTATCAAAAATGGCGAATTGTTCGTGACGGGAAGATTAAAAGATGTCATCATTATCAACGGTCGCAACCACTACCCTCAAGATATTGAATGGACGGTCGAACAGAGCCATCCCTTTATCCGACCCGGAGGCACCGCCAGTTTTGCGGTGGAAACTGAAGGAGAAGAAAAATTGGTCGTGGTGGCGGAAGTGGAGCGCAGTTATCGCAGACAGCCAAAAATGGACGTGGATTCGACCGCCGTGTCCTCAGCAAGCCATGTGGCAAATTCCCAAGAACTCCTGCGCTCGATTCGACAGGCGGTTGCCAAAGAACACGATTTACTCGTGCATACCGTACTGCCCATCAAACCCGGTAGCCTGCCCAAAACATCGAGCGGAAAGGTACAGCGCCATGCTTGCAAGCGAGATTTTATGGCACAAACCTTAAAAGTTTGGGAGAGTTGAACGGTGACCCCAACTCAGAACAAAACCCGAACGCACTGAAGTCTTGGGGTATTGCGACTTCCGAAGCGTCTAACCTGGATTATTCATCAAAAGCTCAAATCCCGATCGCGAGGGAATCTCAAAAAACACAATGTTTTTCAGGTAAATTGCCCATCTGCTTGCGAGGCAAGGGTTGGGGCGATTTTCGTCGAACCTCATGAATAATGCAGGCTAAGTGGAGAAGGTCGTTCGTAATGTTCCCTTTCCCCAGGTTCGCACTCAAGTCAATTCCGGTTGCGGATGGAATGTCTTGATTCGATCGGGTTGAGAAAGCTAAAGTAACGATCGCGCGTCGACATCTGGCAAAATCTTGCCGATTGCATCATCGATCGCGAACGGGTCGGGTTTGAAGCCTCCCCGGTACGGGAGACAGCCAATATCAATCGTCTCAAAATGAAATCCCATCACCTCCGACTCGAAGAAATTCTCAATTTTCGTTCTTTTGTTCGTTCTTGAACCCTTTTCAAGGGAAAGATTCCTATGACTGCTGCCCAGAAATTGTATGAGGGAAAAGCCAAAATTCTTTATGCCACCGATGACCCGGATATTTTACTGGCCTGCTACAAAGACGATGCGACCGCCTTTAACGCCCAAAAACGAGGACGCATCCAAGGCAAAGGGGAAATCAACTGTACCATGGCCGGTCATTTATTCCGATTGCTCGAAGAGCGAGGCATTCCCACCCATTTGATCGATTGTCCGGCTCCCGATCGAATGCGCGTTCGCTCGGTGCGTATTATCCCCCTTGAAGTGGTAGTTCGCAACATTGCAGCCGGCAGTCTGTGCAAACAAACGGGATTACCCTTGGGGACGGTGCTCACATCTCCCCTGGTAGAATTTTTCTACAAAGACGACGCTCTGGGGGACCCTCTGCTAACGCGCGATCGCTTGTTGATGATGGAACTGGCAACCCCCGAACAACTCGAACGGTTGCGAGAGATGGCATTGCAAATCAACCAGATTCTGTCAGATTTTTTCGCCACCTGCGAGATTACCCTTGTCGACTTTAAGCTAGAATTTGGTTTCAACCGTGGCGGAGAAATCGTACTCGCAGATGAAATCAGTCCCGATACCTGTCGCCTTTGGGATCGAACCCAAACCGATCGAGAGCAGCGGGTCATGGACAAAGATCGTTTCCGTCAAGATTTAGGTAATGTAGAAGCAGCCTACGAACAGGTGCTACGGCGAGTCCTGTCAGCGTTAGGCTCAACCAGTTCAACCGACAGCAGTTCGGTAGCAAACGCGATCGACACGTCTGACCGGGAAACTGAGTGAGCGCTCGATCCGTCTGACCGATCCGCATGGTGTGTGGAGGAAAGTGAAAACGTGAGTAGAATACAAGAATCTTCCGTCTGGGTTGCCACGATGGCGGCCTCGACGCTGTTGGGTGTGTCTGAAGTAACCCACGCTCGGACAATCGATCCGCTCAACCCCCAAAAAAATCAGCTCGAAGCTAAAATCCAAGACCGAAAAAGCCATTCCCAGCTCAAGTCTCTCAAGATTTATCAACTTAGACATCTGTCGGAGGCATCCAAGACGGAATCCTTAGCCGCGAAACCGGAAGCCCCCATCAAACCTGTCAAAGATGCGATCGAGTCATCCCCAGACATCCCATCGCTAGAACCTTCTAAGGTCAAACCTCAAATTCGCCTATCCGAAGCGAGCGCGGAGGAAGAATCTCTTCCCTTAGAAGCGACGGGTAATGCTTCGGAACCGACGGTTTCACTCCCCCAGACCGCATCGAGTCCGCCCGATACATCCGCTTCCGAGCCTTCTTCCCCGAAAACGGATATCCTTTCCCAAGTCCCCGACGACAGCGCGCAACCGCAAGTTCTCGTGGCCGAGGTCGAAATTCGCGGCGAACTCGCACCGGTACCGCCAGAACTCGAAGATATTGCCTACGATGCGATCGTCACTGCACCGGGTCGCACCACCACCCGCGCCCAACTCATCGAAGATACCAACGCCATCTACGCCACCGGCTACTTTGCCAATGTCGAACCTCTAGCCGAAGAAACACCTTTGGGGGTACGGGTGGTGTTTTTGGTGGAATCCAACCCCGTGGTAACGGATGTGAACGTTCGAGGCAACGAAATTCTCAGCCAAGAACAAGTCGATGAATTTTTCAGCGACCAATATGGAGAAATTCTCAACTTTCGCGAGTTTCAAGATGGAATCGATCGCCTCAACCAATGGTATCGAGATCGAGGGTACGTTCTCGCGCAAGTCATCGATCCACCCCCGATTGTCGAAGAAGGAACGATTTCTCCCCCAGCCGTTGCCCCGGACGGTACGGTTACCCTGGAAGTCGCTGAAGGGGTGATCGAAGATATTCAACTGCGCTTCCGTTCCGAAGATGGAGAATTCGTCGATCCCGACGGCAACCCGATCGAAGGTCGCACCAAGACCCACATCGTCACTCGCGAAATGCGATTGAAACCGGGAGACGTGTTCAATCGGGAGGTGTTACTCGAAGATTTAGGTCGGATCGTCCGCTTGGGCTTGTTTGAGGATGCGGAGTTCTCCGCCGAACCGGGAACCGACCCCCGCCAAGTGGTGCTGATTCTCAATGCCACCGAAGGGAGTTTCGGATCGTTCAATTTTGGGGGAGGTTTTAGCTCTTCGACGGGTTTCTTCGGGTCCGTGGGGGGTGAATTTCTCAATATTGGCGGCAATAACCAGAGATTGGGTGGTGAAGCCCAAGTGGGGACGCGGGGAACCTTCTTCGATCTTCGGTTCACCGATCCCTGGATTAGCGGCGACCCCTATCGAACCTCTTATACGATTAATGCGTTTCGGCGGCGATCGATTTCATTGGTCTTCGATGGCAGCGATAACGGCGATCGCCGGGAAATCGAACTCGATAACGGAGATCGCCCTCGGGTGCAGCGATTCGGCGGTCGGGTTAACTTTAACCGGCCCTTGTCTGACGATCCCCTCTCGAGATCGGAATGGGTCGCGTCATTGGGCTTAGAATTCCAAAACGTCTCCATTCGCGATGCCGACGGGGACATCGAACCGCGAGACGAGGAGGGTAATCGACTGTCGTTTCACGATGATGGAACCGATAATTTACTCAATTTACGATTCGCCATTTCACGGGATCGGCGCAACAGTGCCCTTCAACCGACGTCAGGTTCTTTCTTAAGTCTTAGTGCCGACCAATTTCTTCCCATCGACGGTATCTTCTTCAATCGAGTCCGGGGTAACTTCAACTACTACATTCCGGTAAAAATCACCGATTTTGATGAAGGGCCTCAAGCCCTTGCCTTTAACCTGCAAGCTGGGACGATTATCGGTCGCATGCCTCCTTACGAAGCGTTCGTATTGGGTGGAACCAATACCGTTCGGGGATTTGAGGAAGGGGATTTGGGCACCGGTCGCAGTTTTGCCCAAGCCACCGTAGAGTATCGTTTCCCCGTGTTTTCCGTCGTCGGTGCCGCTTTATTTCTCGATGCAGCAACCACCTTCGGCTCTCAGGATTCAGTCACGGGAGAACCCGGTGTCGTGCGCCGAAAACCGGGCGAAGGGATCGGCTACGGTTTCGGGATCCGCGTCCAGTCTCCCATCGGTCCGATTCGGATCGATTTGGGATGGAACGATGAGGGAGATAATCGCTTTCACTTCGGCATCGGCGAACGATTTTAGGACCGTATAGCGGTGCCCGTGAGGAGAACGGGAGGGAAAGCATGCAAGCAAATTATCAGTGGTAGGATGGTGGGGTCTCGATATTCTCTGGCCGATCGAGTCAAACAAGTACATCTTGAATGTCAATTTTCCTGGGGAGCGAGAGGAACTACCGGGGCAAAGTGCGAGCTTTGTCGCTGTTAGAACCTCTAAATTGAGGGCGCACCAGCAAACGCCGTTTAAGACCCAAACACTCTTGGGTGTAAAGGTAACGGTGAATGAAACCGGAATCGCGATCGACGCTCCCCCCGCGCCCTACTCTTTGGATAAGTGTTGGGTAGCTCGCGATAGCCTCCACATCTGACTGGGTGCGGTCCAATATATTCCTATTACCTTGATACCCTCTATGGCTCTTGCTCTTGACTCTCATCGCCCGGCTCGACGCAATCGGCAACTCAGCTCGGTTCGGACCAAAGCCCGCTCTAAAGTGACCCCAATTGCCCCAGCCAATCGTGCTGCCGCAGCCGTCCCCATTGCCACGAACGATCGACGTTCTCCCTCCACCAGAGGGATTTCACAAGAGAGACAACATCGATCGAACTCGTCCAAGCCCGTCGTCTCATTTCAACAGACCCCCTCGCAACAGCCGATGTGGTTGCAATGGCTGAGTCTCCTACAGCGAGGTTCGTCAATTTTGGGATTTGGCTTGGTCGCGACCACGTTGGCGGTCTATGGCAGTACGGTGTATTCTCAGCAGCGATGGGATGCGGCTTCACAAGAGTTAGAGGAACTCAGACGAGACGAACGGCAGTTTTTGGAAAAGATAGAATCTCTCAAACAGCAAGTTGCCGAACAAACAGAAACCTCGCAAACGGGTTTGATCGTCCCCAAGCCAGAAAACTTTCTCTATTTGAAACCCGCTTCGGCACGTCCAGTTCCAGAAAAACGCACTCCGATACCCACCTCTGACCCCTCTGCACCTATGGGATACTAAACTGAGATACGGGCACCAGAGCGATGGGAACGAGTGTCTCGATCCGCTCGATCGAGCCAGACGAGTAGCACGAAACTACAGCCACGCTCGTTCCCTCGGATTAGAAAACCTTACTAGACTCGACTCTGTCTCGATCGATGGTTCGCGGCTTTGGGTTTCGGTAAGATTCTAGAGAACCATCAAGATTCCTACCTTTCATCGTGCTGGGCGCGCAGGTCTCGGGAAAAAAGGAAAGGGTCTCAAAGACAAGCCCGATGGCGATTTGGGGAACTTAGAATTTCCCTCAATCTGTAAATACACGAGTGGGAACTGCGATATATCGAGCACAGATGAGAAAGCCGAACAAATTTGGGAAGCGTACGGGAACTTCTCGAAGGACAGCCAACAATATCCCATCGAACCGTCGCCCATCCTCCCGGCGAGATCGGAATGCTCCGGCAAGAAAACGTCGGAGACAGGCAAACGAAACATCGCCTGACCCGAGATCGAAGTCTTTGCATCACCAGAAACCCATTGCTTTACAACCAGAGCGTCGAGTTCGTCGCTCTCGTCGTTCGCCGAAAAATTCTCAGTCTCCGTCTCGGGTTGAAGCGCATGGCATCCAGTCCCCATCAATCCAGGCGCGACCCTCTCAATTCCGACTCGTTCTCGTCTGGAGTATTTTGATTGCCGCTGGACTAGTACTGATGGCGAACTTATTTGACTTGCAGGTCGTCCGATCGCACCAACTGCAACAAATGGCTCGAACGCAGCAGCAACAAGCCACCCCCACATTTGTCCCCCGGCGTCCGATTGTCGATCGTCAAAATAACATCCTCGCGGTCGATCGACCCGTCTACAGTTTGTACGCTCACCCCACCCTCTTTCGCCTCTCCCACGAAGATGTCGCCAGGGAACTCGCCCCAATCTTAAAGCGTTCCGCCCCGGAGTTGGTTAAAGAACTCTACTCGGCACCGAGCGGGATTCGGTTAGCGGATTTTATCAGCGAAGCGACTGCCGGCGAAATTCAACGCAAATGGATTGACGGATTGGAATTCATCCATCATTCGGCACGTCACTATCCGCGATCGGAATCGGTTCCAGAAGTCGTGGGATACGTGAATTTTGATGGAGAGGGACAAGCAGGGATCGAGCTAAACCACCAAGATGAACTCAAACGCTCGATGGAGGAGATCGGTTCGAGCGACACCGAAACCGGATCGATCGATCGGAGCGCTCGTCCCTTCCTGCAACTCGACGATCTCCGCCTCAAACTGACCATTGACAGCCGCTTGCAACGATTGGTGCGTCCCGTCCTCGAAGAAGGGGTATGGAATTGGGGGGCAAAACGCGGAACTATCATGGTGATGGACGCGCGGGATGGTTCGCTGTTGTGTATGGTGAATACGCCCTCCTTCGACCCGAATCGCTACTTCGATGCCGATCTGGCGAGTTTGAAAAATTGGGCGTTGACCGATCTCTACGAACCTGGCTCGACGTTCAAGCCAATTAACGTGGCGATCGCCCTAGAAGCGGGTGCCATTCAACCGAATAGTAGCTTTTACGATCCCGGTCAAATTTTTGTCGATGGCTGGCCCATCGGCAATGCCGGACGAGGTGGATTCGGTCAGATCGATATCACCGACATTATCAGCGTCTCGAGTAATATCGGCATGGTTCGGATTATGGAGCAAATGTCCGCCTCCGATTACTACAACTGGTTGGAAAAGCTCGGGCTCGAGGATATCTCCCACATCGATCTGCCCTTTGAGATTCCCGGTCAACTCAAATCTCGAGAGCAGTTTATCGGCTCTCCCGTGGAAGCGGCAACGACGGCTTTCGGTCAGGGGTTTGCCATTTCTCCCATTCAGATGCTGCGCCTGCAAGCCGCCCTCGCCAATGGCGGCAAGCTGGTGGCTCCTCATACCGTAGCGGGTTTGTTTGATAGTGAAGATCGACCGCACTGGCAGCCCGATGTACCTTCTGCGGTGCAAGTGTTCTCTCCAGAAACCACTCGCAGCGTTTTAGAGATGATGGAAGCTTCTGTCGAGTACGGGACGGGGCAAACAGCCTACATTCCGGGATATCGCATTGCCGGAAAAACGGGAACCGCTCAGAAAAGTACCTCCGGTGGCGGCTACTCCGACTCGGCGATCGTCACCAGTTTTGTGGGCATTATTCCAGTAGAATCTCCCAAATACGTGGTCCTGGCGGTGGTAGACGAGCCGAATGGAGGGTCGGGTGGAGAAGTCGCCGCCCCCATCGTTAAGTCCGTCATGGAAATTCTCATCGGTCTGGAAGGAATTCCCCCTGCGGATGTGCGGTAAGAGTGAGTTAGCTTAAAAACTTCGAAACCTGCTTCTAAACACCAGTACTCAACTCAGTGTGTAGAAACAGGTTCGATAGATTGACCCGATTGGCCGTTCGCTAGGTGCGCTTTAACAGTCGGTCTATGCAGATCGATCCACCAAGGTCAATCCCTCAGAATTATTCTCGTTGGTGTTACGTTGACTCTTCGGAGGTATAATTTTGGCCGGGATTCCTACCGCTGTGGCTCCGGCAGGAACATCGCACAGTACAACTGCATTCGCTCCAATCTTGGCATGATCGCCAATGGTCACGGGACGCACGATCTTGGCTCCCGCACCAATATCGACGTGACCGCCAATGGTGACGCCACCAACAATCGTTACTTGCTGAAAAATCATGCAATTGGGTCCGATTTTGACACGGGGATCGACCACAATTCCATTGGGGTGAAGTAGTCTGAGTCCCCCAGAAAATTTCCAGTCCAGGGGAATATCAGTCCCGCTCACTGTACTCCAAAACCTATATTGGAGTACAGTGAGCACTTTAAAAATCGAGCCGAAGGGTCCACCGCGACTTTTCCATTTTTGATACTGGCGGATGGATTTAAGGAGTTGGCGACTCGGGTCCCACCAACATCTGAGTTCTTCTCGGGTCCAGTCTGGCTCTGTGGCTGAAATTGGATGGGTTTGTATTTTGGAAACTGGAGTAAGTGGTGTAACTTGACTAGTAGACTGCATGGCAATAGTTAAATTGATTGAACGACTCCGCGGAGAATTCTCAATGAAGAACTAAAGTATGGGGCACTATCCTTTCTGTACGGAGCTGACAAAAGAGCATCCGCAAGGAGAACACCCAACGTGCGAAAATGTTTCGAGAAGATATTCGTTGGCAATGGTAAAAGATATAGCTCTCTGGAGAAGTCCTCTAAATCCGAAAAACCTAGAGGACGATCGACGATCGTGATGCCAGCGAAACCGTATGAATACGGTTGTTAGCTTTTGTAATATATATAGTTTATTCAAAAACTTTCCGCTCTCGATCGCAAACTTGCAAAGAAAACTCTGATTTATGTGAAGTTTTCATAAAATCTAGTGATTTTCCGGACAGTGTCTCTTGCCGGAGCGTTATCCAACAAAAGCCAACTCTCACAGAGCCCAATTTTGCAGAAAAACCACATGGCACCGAACGGGGTATTGGACCGTTTCTCGATCGGCGTCCGTTGTGGGAGCTGATTCGCCCCGATCTTCAAACAAAAAGCTGGATGCGCCAATACGATCGCTCCAGCTCTAAATTGAATCAATACAGATGTAAGGGACTTGTGGGTGAATAACCATTAGTATTAGTGAACGATTAAGAAGATCGATCGTTTGTCAAGCCCCAGATTTATAGTCATTCTGAATAAAAGTGGTACAGTTTCAGAGTCGGTTCGACCCGAATAATCGAGGTTTCCGTGAATCCTGGTGTCCCATTCTTATTCGGAATGACTATAGTGTGACGACTCGATTGACTATTGAGATTTAGACGGTTTCCGATGACCGACTAATGCTCCAACTTGCGACCCAATCGCGTACCATACCCCATACCCCACACCCCTTGACCAATGGCACAGAAGCAAAACCGCCTCACCAATGGTTCATAACAGACCCATCACGTTACTTAGCTTCTAGAATGCAGGTTGTCTGGTGGGTACTTGATTTCTTTGCAAATCCCGAATGGAGGCAAGGACGAGAAAACGGCGATCTCGCGCCATTTCTACAACCTACTCATGCCCGTTCTGGGAATCATTCGGTCCAGCCACCATTTGCAAGACAAAAGGTTGACCGTCTCGATCGTGATACTTATCCGCCCAATGCCGGACAATTTCATCGAGTTCCGCTAAAGCGTCTTCTATGCGCTCTTCGGGAATATCCAACTCCTCTAAAACCCGCATCGTTTTCGGCGTGCGCTGCGCCCAATCCCGCATCATCCGGAAGTAGCGAGCGGTATCCTCCACCATAATGTAAGTACGCTCTTCCTCATCTGCCGGAGAGTAAAACGCACGAGTGAGGGCGTAGAGGGGCATTCCCCAGGGAGAGTCTACGCGACTGACGGTTCCCGAATAAATTAACCGACGCTTGATATGTTCGGCGAGTGCTTCGCTCAGAGGCATCCGCCGTTCGGGGGGCAAATCTTCTTGAGAGCGAGTGTGTAAAAACTCGATCAACTCCATAAATTGGAACGAGTTGATGGCTTGAGCATCTGATAAGTTATCCGGGAGCTTACGTTCGAGCTGCCGCTTTTCTTCAGAAGTGAGGCTGGTTCCGGCAATACGGGGCTTGCCGGGCATCCAAGGATATTTTTCGAGCCAGACGTAGGGAAACTGGATCAGGTAGCGCGGTTCCTGAGAACCGAGCATTTTGAGTAATTTACCTTCCGTGAGCGCTTGTCGGACTTCTTCAACAATGACCTTTACCCGTCTGGGCTCGATGTGGTGCAAGTGACCGGTCATGCGCAAGTTTTGCCCTTGCTCTAAATAGGTCATATAAATCGCGCACTTGGCTGCTGTCGCCGCCGCATCCAAGAAAGCACCGTGCCGATGACCGCTCGTTCTCATGGCACTAAAGGCCAGATACAGTAAGATTTGATCCATCGCACTGGGGCTAAGGCGTTCGATCAAATCGACATCGTTACTCATTAAAGTCCCCAAATCTTCTCTTTTGGGAGGTTTCACGTCCCCCTCCATTTAATTCTAGTTGTGTACGATCGTTGCCAGAACGCCGACCTCGCATGGGTCGGTTTTATTAATTAGGTTAAGTTGACGATGCACACCTGCTCATTACCTATCCGTCGAACGAACTCGATTTAGATAGTCAGCATTTTTAACCTAAGATATTCTCTTATACTCATATTAAATAATATAAGCCGATCTTGAAAATTCTCCAACTCGCGCGTCAAACCCTCGTCAGGAAAACAAGGGGGATACACGAACTAGGTTAATGATTCATTTAAGCCAAGCTGCCGTTCGGGAACTCAACCGACTCAAATCCAGGCAGAATCACGAAAACGTCTACTTCCGGATCGAGGTTGAAGCGGGTGGGTGCTCTGAGTTTTTCTATGCGATGAGCTTCGTGACCGCTGCAGAATCCGACGATCGCGTTTTTCAATGCGAAGGGCTAGAAACCCTCATCGATCCCGTCAGCGCCCGCTACGTTGAAGGCTTGACCATCGATTATTCTGAAGATTTGATGGGGGGTGGCTTTCGCTTCCACAATCCCAATGCCACTCAGACCTGTGGCTGTGGAAACTCGTTTGCGATCGAGGAGTTAGACGAGAGTTAATGTCAATTGCTAAGACCGCCCGCGATACCCAAGCCTTAATAGCAGAGGTCGACCTCGCCGATTCGTCTGATGCCCTCCTAGAAGCGGTGGAAGACTTGGCAGCCGCGGGTTCGACGGCAGCGACGTCCAAACTGATTGAAGTCCTCGGCTACAACAATCCCGGCGCTGCGGTGGCGGCAGTCGACGGACTGATACAAATCGGCGAACCGGCCGTCATCCCCCTGCTCGAACAACTCGACGGTTACAACTACGGCGCGCGGGCTTGGGCCGTTCGCGCTTTGGCGGGCATTGGCGATCCCAGAGGATTGGATATCTTGCTGAGTGCCACCTCCGACTTTTCTCTAAGCGTGCGACGGGCGGCATCGAGGGGGTTGGGAACGATTCGCTGGCAAGAAATGGAATCCGATCGCATTTTGGAGGCTCAGACTCGGGCGCTGCAAGCTCTGCTGCAAACCTCGCAAGATCCCGAGTGGGTGGTGCGTTACGCGACGGTGGTGGGATTGCAGGGATTGGTCCAAGCCGCGAAGTGTCCAGAGACCTCATCGGCGATTTTGGCGCAATTAGAAGAGATGGGTAACCGCGACGCGGAAGCTGCCGTAAAGGCCCGTGCCGTTATGGCTCTCGATCGACAACCGTCCCAAACTTAACCCCGAGTTGCGCCAGCCACCGACGGTAAGCTAGAGAGGCTCGATCGCCGGGTAAATGAACTTGCGATCGCCGATCTAAGGGTAAGCGCGGGGGTCGGAGGGATTCTACGATCGGGATATCTTGGCGCACCACCGTATCTTGAAACTGGCGTAACTCCGCTTCGGGCAACTCCATCGAGTAGTTCATGGCAATCCACATCCATCCCAAACAGACTTCTTCTGCAATGGGGGTGACCGCAAAGAAAATGGCCAAACGACGGTCAGAAGACTCTTTGACGAAAGAGGCACTCAGGGGTCGCCACACTCGGTAGTGATAAGTGACTTCACCACCGATGCCCGTACCATCGGGATCGGGTTGCCAAACTCGAACGTTACTCAAACAGATACCCATTTCGTCGATATCCACTCGATAGTCTTTGAGTGCAGGTCGATTGCGATCGCCGAGCAACCCATCGTGAACGAAGGGAAAGTGAGACACGTCGAGAAAGTTTTCCATGGCGAGCAAACCGCTGGCGCGATACCGGTACGGACCGCACAGGAATTTACGGTAACTGGGATCGTCCCATTCTGGGAAGGGAGGAATATCCCTCGAGTCAGCCCCGTCTCCGAGATTGACCCACAATAAGCCGTACCGTTCCCGAGTGGCATAAGTAGACGCGCGCATCTGTGAGGGAGGGGAGAGACCCGGATGAGTCGGAACGCGGACGCACCGCCCGGAGAAATCGTAGGCTAAACCGTGATAGGGACACGCGAGGGTGTCGCCATCAATCGCACCTCCAGAGAGTCTCGCGCCTCGATGAGGACATCGATCGTCCCATGCCATCCATCGATCGCCTCGATGCCACAACACCAACTCTCGATCGAGCAAGGAAAAAGATCGCACGCTATCCCTGGGAAAGTCCTGGAGGGAAGTAACAACATGCCAATCATCGAACAGCGGATCGACCATACTTGATAACGCTACGCGCTCGGGAAAAAAGAGAGATTCGATCGCTAAATTGTCAATGATTCACACTCCAATGTCAATCGACTTCTCCTCCGAAAGGGTTAAAGTGCAATAGAATCAAGTTCGATGCCGAAGTCATGAATTTACTTTACCTTTCCCCCTTCCCCTTTAACCCTTAACCTTTCCCCTTTTTTCTCGAGAGATCTAATTGCTAAAAATTTTGAGCCGTTCTGGCATCACCGATAACTGAACCCGCGCGCCGACGGGCAGGCTAGCAGAAACTGGAGTGCGCGCGTGTAATTCCTGTCCGGAGGGAGTTAGGAGGCAATAGCGGTTTTCCCGCCCGAGAAATTGTCGATCTCGAACGGTGGCGGCCCCGGAGTCATTGGCTTCGATGGTCAAATCTTCCTCGCGAATCATCACCTCTCCCGTTTCGCCCACGGTATGACTGGCGGTACTCGCTTCAAAACAGCCCACCTCCGTTTCCCACATCCGACCGTTGCGTTTGGCCCACAGGAAATTAGCTTGGGTAACAAATTGAGCGACAAATCGGGAAGACGGTTCTTGGTAAACTCCTTCTGGAGTATCGAGTTGTTCGAGGCAACCCTCTCGCATGACCCCCACCACATCGGAGATAGCCAGGGCTTCTTCGCGATCGTGGGTGACGAAGATCGCTGTCGTTTCAGTCGCTTTGAGAATTTTGCGAATTTCGTTGCGCAGGTAGATGCGCACTTGCAGGTCGAGATTGCTCAGGGGTTCGTCGAGGAGCATCAGCACGGGACGGGGGGCCAGGGCGCGGGCGAGGGCGACGCGCTGGCGCTGACCTCCCGATAACTCGTGGGGATAGCGATTTTGAAGACCTTCGAGTCCCACCAGGGCGATCGCATCGAGGACTTGGGCTTTGATGAGGGCGGGTTGCTTCACTTTTTGTTTTAAGCCGAAAGCAACGTTTTCGCCCACGGTGAGATGGGGAAAGAGAGCGAACTCCTGAAAGACCATCCCGATCCGACGCCGTTCTGGGGGAACGCAACAGTTGGGAGCGGCGACCCGCTTGCCGGCGAGGGAAATCGTGCCAGCATCCGGTTGCTCGAATCCGGCGATGGAGCGTAAGAGTGTTGTTTTCCCACATCCGGACGGCCCGAGCAGTGCGAGTATCTTACCTCGTTCGAGGGTGAGGGTGATATCTTTGAGGGCAGCTGTCTGTGCTTTGGCAAACAGTTTGCTTACGCCCTCTAGTTGCACGAGCTTATCGGTCACCAGCAATTCTTCCTTTCGAGCGGCTGTCGTTCATTATCCCCCTAAATTATAAAGAATCTCAATTGTTTGACAAAATTACGTAGAAGCACGTAACTAAAAGATTCTAAAATAATTGCGACTCATTCTTCAATAAACCGATACGACTTCAATTGAAGGCAATGCACAGGAAGAGATTGGGTTCGATCTCTCAGGGTCGCACGGGGTCTGTGGAAGCTTTCCGATCTAGAGCAGCAACGGTTGTGGGGGATAAAAGTTTCAACTCAATTACACCAAAAATAGAGCTATGTTGCATTCGTAATTGTACGACCGCGATCGTACTGAATTTTGCCGTCGGACCGATTTGTTAATTGAACCGCATCAATAAAAAAATAATCCTTACAGCTTGACAAGACAAAAAGAGTTGAGTTAAATATCTTCTTGTAAGTAATTCTCATCTATTAATCGCAAACAAGTCAAACGTCGATCGCCATCATCAAGATCGTGGCAAGTCGGGAAGCCAACGAACCCAATTTAAAAGCGATCTATCCATATATACAGCAATCGACCTGAGTACAGCTCAATTTCGTCCAAAGCGATCCAGGGATCGAGCGTCTCAATCTCGCTGCGATGGCATGAGAGAACAGGATACAACAAACCGTTGGTGTGAGAGAGATCGGTAAAATGAATTCCAAAAGCCTCGAATTTTGCTGGCGAGTTTCCCCCCTGGTGGTGGGACTTGCTGTCCTCGCCTCCGGAACGACCGTACGAGCGGCGTCCGAACCGGGCAACCTCAAAGGGATGTCCAAGTCTGCGCCCCTAACGAGCGACCTTGAGGGGTTTGTTGCCCCCTCAGCGGTTGAAAAACTCGCTCAAGTGACATCAGTCGACGAGTTATCCCAACTGCAAGAAGAAGACCAATTACAATCCCAGGTGACTTCGGTCTCCCAACTGTCTGACGTACAACCCACCGATTGGGCATTCCAAGCCCTGCAATCCTTGGTGGAACGCTACGGT
>NZ_JBRJXU010000066.1:0-42437 GCF_057467645.1 Zarconia sp. | reverse complement strand
GCACCGATACGGGAAGCGGCACTGATACGGGAACGGACACCGGCAGCGGCACCGATACGGGAAGCGGCACTGATACGGGAACGGACACCGGCAGCGGCACCGATACGGGAACGGATACCGGCAGCGGCACCGATACGGGAACGGACACCGGCAGTGGCACCGATACTGGCACCGATACGGGAAGCGGAACGGACACCGGCAGTGGCACCGATACGGGAAGCGGCACCGATACTGGCAGCGGCACCGATACCGGCAGTGGCACCGATACGGGAAGTGGCACCGATACGGGAAGTGGCACCGATACTGGCAGCGGCACCGACACGGGAAGCGGCACCGATACTGGCAGCGGAACGGACACCGGCAGCGGAACCGATACTGGCAGCGGCACCGATACGGGAAGCGGGTCTCCAGACCAGGAATTTCTCGATGAAGTCTTGCGCCTTACCAACGTACACCGCGCCAACAATGGACTGCCCCCTCTGACTGCTAACGCACAACTCCAAGCCGCAGCCGAAGAGCATAGCGAAGATATGGCGAACCAGGACTTTTTCGAGCATAACAACCCCGTAGAAGGAAATACTCCTTTCGAGCGCATTCGCGCTGCGGGTTACGACTACTCCTTCGCTGGGGAAAATATTGCAGCGGGTCTTTCTGTGTCTACCCCTCAGCAAGTTGTAGATGCCTGGATTGCTAGCCCCGGTCACAACGAGAATCTCCTCAACCCGAATTTCACCGAACTCGGCGTGGGGTACCACTTCTTAGCCAACGATACGGGAGACACAAATTACTACATCTACTGGACTCAGAAGTTCGGTCAGCCCAGGTAATCGTAAAGGATTCATGATTTTTGGGGTGTGAGAAGTATAAATTTAGAACTTCTTCACTGACTCCGAAAAGGATGCGTTACGACGGATTTTTAAATCTAGTTTTTAACAGATTATTTTGCCGTTGTAACGCATTCTAGATAATTTTTATTCGCGTCAATTCATAAAAGTTGCATCAAAAAAGATTAATCTCATGCTTTCGATCGAACTCAACGAACCACAACCTACTTTCCTGACATCCGAAACCGATCTGTTTGCCGGAACGCAACAGCAAGATGTCATTGTAGCCTTTGGCGGACAGGATACCGTCATGGGGTTGGGAGAACGTGACAGTCTTTACGGAAATCAGGGAGAGGACTATCTTTTTGGCAATCAAGGACAAGATTTAATAGCCGGTGGCAAAGAGAACGATTGGCTGTTTGGTGGCAAAGACGAAGACCTTCTTTTTGGCAATTTAGGAGACGATCGCATCTTCGGAAATATCGGCGAAGATACGGTATATGCAGGACGGGATAACGATACCGTCTGGGGTGGAAAAGATAACGATTTAGTCTTTGGCGAACTCGGTGACGACGTTCTTTATGGAGACCTTGGGGACGATACCCTCGATGGCGGTTCCGGTGCCGACAGTCTCTGGGGAGGGGAAGGAAGCGACTCCTTCGTTCTCGACCCCAGTCATGGCAGCAGTACCATCGAAGATGCTCGGGTGGTCGGAGACTTTACTGATGTTCAAGACTCCTTGCTATTGCGCGGTGGCTTGGGCTTTGAGGATTTAGACATTTTCCAAGGCACAGGAGATTTTGCTGGAGATGCCATCGTCCGGGAAACTGATAGCGATCGCATTTTAGCCATTCTCAAAGATACTGAAGTGGGTGCGATCGATGCCAGTGATTTTGCGATCGAGGGTATGGATACCGGCACTGATACTGGAAGTGGAACCGATACCGGAAGTGGAACCGATACGGGAACCGATACCGGCAGTGGCACTGATACGGGAACGGACACCGGAAGTGGAACCGATACGGGAACGGACACCGGAAGTGGAACCGATACGGGAACCGATACCGGAAGTGGAACCGATACGGGAACGGACACCGGCAGTGGCACTGATACGGGAACGGACACCGGCAGTGGCACCGATACGGGAACGGACACCGGCAGTGGCACTGATACGGGAACGGACACCGGCAGTGGCACCGATACGGGAACCGATACCGGAAGTGGAACCGATACGGGAACGGACACTGGCAGTGGCACCGATACGGGAACGGACACTGGCAGTGGCACCGATACGGGTAGTGGTACGAGCAGCACCATCGCCTTCGCCACGACCAGTTATACCCTCGATGAGGATGCCGGAACCGCAACCATTTCCATCGAGCGTACCGGAGACACCACCACAAACGCCAGCATCAACTACGCCACCAGCGACGGCACGGCAACTGCCGGGGAGGACTACACCGCAGCCAGTGGCACCCTCACCTTTGCCCCTGGAGAGACGAGCAAAACCTTTACCTTTGACCTTAACAACGACAGCGACGTCGAAGCCGACGAAACGGTGCAGATTTCGATTACCAATGCCATTGGAGCCGATTTGGGAACGGAAGATAGCGCCGTTCTCACCATTACCGACGACGATACTGCATCGCTACCCCCCGCCCAACCCGCAGCCATTAACAGTACGGTGGTAAAATTCACCCCCAGCGACGACGAAGCCACCATTGCTGGCAAAGGAGGACAAAAGATTACCCTGGGTACGCAAACTCTATATATCGGCACTTGGCAGAAAACGGGCATCAACCAAGACCCGATTATCGCCAGCTTCGACAGTGCCAACCCCGACAATAACTGGGTGAAAACCGACTACGAAATGACGGGTGCAGACGGACGGGGATATGGGTTGTTCTGGGATGGGACGAACCTGTACGCCACCTTCAGTACCGATGGTACTCAGGGGACAGCGAGTGAAGATTGGCGGCGCGCCAGTGGAGATGCGACCCAGTCCTGGCTGCGGAGTTACGGTGCGGGGGGTGGCGCGAAAATTGCGGTTCTCGGTCGGATCGATTTAGCGATGGGGAACCTCCTCGATGCCGCGTACATCTCTGCCCGCCTGAGTAATGGCAATACTAACTCCCTCGAGATTACCGATATCGAGAATGTGGATGGCAACTTGAAGGTAACGGCGAACTCCTGGTTTTCCCCACGCAATACCGATGGTTCTGCTATGACTCAAGAGGGTACGGGCGGTTCTCCCCATGCTTATACCCTCTTGCTGTCGGGAGATTTGAAAACGGCGATCGGAGCTACAGCAACCGGCTGGAGTTCCAATAATACTACGGGATTGTAATCGTCCAATTTAAACTCCAGTTTTTAAGAGAATCGATCGCATTTTTAACCAACGATAAGATTCCGATGGGGTGGGTCATTTTATGGAGAGTGTAGAAGTAAAAAATCTCTCGATAAAACACTGTCCACCCTTCGGATATATCCTTATTTAACTACATTTAATGTGTATTAAAAAAGTTACAAGCTAAATATCTAAAAGCTCAAAATTAACTCGTTACTTTTGGCGAACTATTCTCCTTTCCCCATCCTAGATCGGGTATTAGATACTTTATATTCAGTCTCAACGACCCGCTACACCCTCAAAAAACGGAAGCATCGATCCGATCTTCATCAACTCTTTACAAAATATTTAAAAAACTAAAAACAATCTTGATTTTAACGATTCAACTTGATACGATGCTGCCGTACATCTATAAGATAAAGTAAAAAACTCTTAGACGACTGATAACAATCGACTCAGCCTTTCAACTGCTGAAGCACTGAATAGGTTTGAGAATAGAGAGTGGCTGAAGAGAATTATCATGGCAGCTATTACGGTCGCGTAATGATATCCGAAAGCTAAAAGCACCGAGATCCCAACCCGAAGAGATGACGATGCGGTGCTCTAAATTGCTCGCAGAACCCTGGGAACTAATGGTTAGTAAGCGATCGCGATCGAGCCGCTCACATAATTCATCGTCAAGATTTTTACAATCCTCGATCGCGCGTCAGCGGTAGGCGGTGTTCGCCGCTCGCTCTTCAGATTTGATTTTCGATCGAGTACTTTATCGTCTTTCTTTGGAGGTTCCTCTGGGGGAATCGCGCACTAGTATTTGCAACTTACTGTTAGAGTTCGACCGATGAAAAAAATTCTTCTCTCAACCGGATTTACCCTATTTGCTTCGATCTTATCCACGCCAGCAGCAGCCGTCTCTTTTAGCAACATCTATACTTTCAGCGAAAGTCTCTCCAGTCCCGGTAATATTTTTAACGTCACCACTGCTTTTAATCAACTACCACCCGAACTTATTCCTCCTGGCATAGACATTCCCCCTGTCATTCCATTCGTACCGCCTTACGATGCGGATGGACGTTTTTCGAATGGTCTGGTTTGGGTAGATTATTTGGCTGAGGATTTGGGGATTACCCTCACCCCTTCCACTGAATTATCCGTCCTTTTTCCCGGTTCGGACGTTTTATCTCCACTGGCATTTGACCCCAATACCGGTGCACCGATTATTAGTCCCTTCTTCAATGGCACAACGGCAACAACCAGTGTGAACTTTGCCTATGGTGGCGCTCAAAGTGGCTTTATTGGTGACAGCGGAATCCCAGGATTGCTCGCACAAGTGGGTTGGTTTAGCAATGACCTGACGCAATCGGGCCAAACCGCGGACCCCAACGCACTCTACATCGTTTGGTCGGGTCCTAACGATTATCAAACCGTTCCCGACCCGAATCCCGAGGAAACCGTCGGTAATATTGCCGCCGCGATACAAACCCTCTACGATTTAGGCGCTCGCAATCTCCTGGTTCCCAATCTGCCAGATTTAGGAGAAACACCACGGGCCAACAGTCCCTTTGCTCCGATTCCCTCGGAACCCCTCTCTCAAGTGACTCAAATCCATAATGCGCTGTTAGCAACAACGCTGAATAACTTGAGTGGATCGAACTCGGATTTAAATATTATTCCCTTGGATGTTTTTTCGTTATTCGATCGAACCCTGAATAATCCGGAAGAATTTGGTTTTACGAACGTTACAGATCCCTGCTTATCTCCAGATCCATCTTTATTTCCAAATCTCGCCGTCCCCGATCCCACCACCTTGATGATTTGCGATAACCCCGAGGAATATGAGTTTTGGGATGGCATTCATCCCACCACAGCCACTCATGCCATTTTAGGAGAGTTTGCTTTAGAAACATTACAACAAGCACAGCCAGTACCAGAACCGAGAGTATCCGTTCCTTTTGGGTTATTGATATTATTGGGTTGGATAAGTCGAAACAAAAGCGAGTCTTTCCGGAGCAAAGCGACTCACGGAAGCGACGATGCCAAAATAAATGCGCGACAATGATTCATTACTGGAGTTTAGACTAAACTTCGATTGCAAAGGCTACAACCGACGACCGGGTCAGCATTTTGGGCGATCGATCCTCTCGTCGCTCTTGAAACTCTCAAATTTCTCAGGATAAGGGTTTGACGGTTCGAGCGGTTAAATTTGTCTAAACTCCAATTCATCAAGACTTCAGCGTCAACCATCGCGTTCTGTAGGAGACCGCACAGCAACATCAAGCCCACTGACAAAACGGCAAATGTCGGTTGGGTTGAGAGCAAAACCGCGTCAACCTCAGTCTTAGCAAGTGCGATCTAAACAGCAACTTTAAACAATCTCGATCGAACCTTAATTTTTGCGCGAGTAAAATCGAGGAGAAACCCCAAAATCCCATCAACTCGCCACTTTTGCAAAAGGTTGAGATACTCGATCGTGCCAGCATCACAGCCCAAGATAAACCTCGTTCCCCATCAAATCTCCTCAAGGTCCCAACCTTCGATCCAAGGCTTTACGATCGCCGAAGCACTCAGCGTTGTGGTACTCATCGGAGCATTAGCAGCAATCGGCGCTCCAAGTTGGCTGAAATTCAAAGATCGATACGCACTCAACGCCGCCAACAATGAAGTATTGCTAGCGATGCGCCAAGCTCAAAGCAAAGCCATCCATACCAAAAGCACCTGGCAAGCGAGTTTTCGGGAAACTGACGGTATCGTCCAGTGGGCCGTTCACCCCACTAACCGCGACCCCAGTGCCGCCATTTGGCAATCCCTCAATCCCACCGTGCGGATGGATGAAGAAACGACGTTGCGAGAAGCGGGCGGAGTTCGGCGAGTGCGCTTCAACCATCGCGGACGCACCAACGGTCAACTGGGACGACTGACTCTATCGAGTAAAAATGAGAATGACGTCAAACGCTGTACGATCGTCTCGACGTTACTGGGGGCAATGCGCCAGTCGAAAAACCAAGCCAAACCCTCCAATGGGAAGTATTGCTATTAAATGATGTCTGATGTGAACGATCTACAACTCTGGCGAGGATGGGGAATGGGGAATGGGGAATGGGGAACGGGGAACGACCGATCGGGCTTGAGAATTTATGAATTTGGCATGAGAATTAATGAACGTGAGGCGCGGATTAAGGAAATTCAGCGAGCTGGGGAGATCGTGTCAGTTCCAGCAATGGGTTGAAAGAGGTCGAACAATACCGGGGAGGTTCGATCCAGGTATGAAGTAGCAACACCGAACCCCCTTTCCCCACACCCTACACCCTACACCCCACACCCCCACACTCGAAACTGTCTGATCCCGAACTGAGGTTATATTAAATCTTAACTGCACTTCAGATGACCGGTTGCGGGAGCGAAACTCGTTGGCGCGGTGGAATCTGCACTGCTCGCTTCGTTGCAGCAATCCATGAGGGGAGCAGAGGCGATCGACTCCGGGACATCCACAGATCGCAACAACATTTCCCATCGCGCCGTCAGTTCTGGCGTATCGGCCCTCCGTCGCGCCCGACTCAAAATGGCGATCGCATCGAACCACACACCCGCTTCGGCATAGACTCGGGAACGGGCTTCGGGGGTGCGCGCTTGAGTTAATTGCTGTTGGAGTGCGGGAGTCGCATGGATGCGTTCGAGCCAACCGGACATCCAGGTAATCTCGGCAGTGGTACTTTCAGGAGAACCGCAGGTGAAGTCCAAATACCAGCGATAAATCTTGCCGACTTTCAAAGTCACCGTCGGTGGTAAGCTCATCTCCACCACACCGGAAAACTCGGGCAACGTGGAACTCATTTCGTAGATTAGGGTTCCCTCTCCATTTTCTTGACCCACCTCGAACTCGCGCAGTTCGAAATACACTTCTTGTTGCTGGGACTTCTCGACGTGCCAGAAAAACGCCGGACGCTCGACAACGCTCACCGCAAAGTAGGGAGATAACGTCAAATCGCTACCGGTATCCTTCGGCATCAGCGGCGTAACTTCAGGTTCGTGGCAACCACAGCGCACGGTATCTCCTGTATAAACCGATGGCGCGCTGCGAGTGCTGGGGCGAAACTGACTCACAAGCTCTGGGGCATGCCAGGATTTCGGGATGCTGCCAACGTGAGAACGTGCGGGAGATTTTCCCGAGACTCCCGTTAACCCCACTGCCATACTTAACGGAAGAGATATGAAGAGTCGAGTTGCTTGCCGTTTCATCTGCTTGTCTCCTGAGAAATTTGAGTCATCAGTTATCGTCGTGATTGAGATCGCATCAGCCAATCGCTTAACCAAAACAGACGTTATGGAGATACCAAAGTCATAGTCCCTTTTGGCGTATATCTCCGGAGCCACCGGTTGACCGGAGTTATATTACAAAATACTAGAAATCAATCGGTAGATGAGGCGAAATAGGGTAGTCACCGCGATCGCCGAGAGTCCGGCTAACAATGCGATCGCCAGTACCGAGCCAATGGGATAAACTCGCAGTCCCGGAACGAATAGGACCAAAGCTAAACTCAACACCCCGATAATGGGAAGATCCTTCCCTTCGATCCAACGACGAGATTGAATGAATGCAAGTGCCCCAACGATCGCACCCCAAATCCCCGCACTCAAGCCGGAGAGACCCAGCAGACTGCCCAACGCCACTCCCACCAAACCGCCTTCAAACCCAGTAAAAGCCGCTCCTGCTAACAGTTCGAGGGTAGAAAAGCTCGAACCCGATGGCGCTGGGGTGGCTGTGGGGGGGATGGGTGCCGACCTGGGCGCGGGTGCGGGAACTGGGGCGGGCGCGGGAGTCGGGGCGGGGACTGGAGCGGATGCCGGGGGTTGAATTGTGGTGGAGGAGGCAGTAGGGGTTGCTGGGTTGGGCGTACTTAGGGCGGCGATCGCTTCGGCGGCCGAGGCAAAACGTTCCGCGGGTGCGGCTTTCAACATTCGATTGAGAATTCCTTCGAGGCGATCGCTCACCGGAACGTACCCCCGCCAATTCCACTGATTGCTGTAGGAGTCAAACAAATCTTGGGGGGGTTTTCCCGTCAGCAGGTTCACCGCCATCACCGCCAGGGCGTATAAATCCGTCGAGGGGTAAATTTGACCGCCGGCCATTTGTTCTGGGGGGGCGAATCCCAGGGAGTAGATACCCGTCGAGCGGGTTTTGGGGGTTCCGGTGGTGGTAACCTGCTTCACCGCACCAAAATCGAGCAAATACAACCGTCCGTTGCGGTGGCGCATGATGTTGGCCGGTTTGATGTCGCGATGAATGGAACCGCGATCGTGGACGAATTGCAAGATTTTGAGGATTTCTTTGAGGACTTCGGTGACTTCGGCTTCGCTAAATTGCCCTTTGCATTCGAGTTCTTGTTCGAGGTTTTCGCCGTCGATAAACTCCTGTACGAGGTAGAAGAATTCTTGGGGTGCGCCAGAGACGAGTGCTGGGGCGGTAATTTGGAAGTTGGCGAGTAAGTTGGGAATTTGGGGATGTTGGCTGCCGAGTTCTTCGAGAACTTCCGCTTCGCGATCGAATAAGTTGCGGGCGGTTTCGAGTTGGTCGGGGGTTAAATTCCCTTCGGGCTGAAACTGTTTCACCAGGCAGGTCCGCATGGCTGGGGTGTAGCGATCTTTAGCCAGGTATGCCGTGCCAAATCCCCCCCGCGCGAGTAGTTTCGACGGAATGTAGCGTCCGGCGAGAATCAACTCCATTCCGCAAGCAGTGCAGTATTTTTGCTGGGTGGTTTTGAGGATGTTGCGATCGTCGAGGTCTCGAAAATGGTTTAAAGGACGGGCACAGTCCGGACGAGTGCAGTGAATCTCCATGAATTGACGATCGAGGATAAACGCTTAACTTGCCCCAAATCCGTCGAGGGTTTTCAAAAACGCTAGAGTACTTGAAACAGACTTGCGGAAACGGAACCGGTGCGATCTCGCCCCGACTTCAAGAGCAAAGATTGCTCTCATTGTATCGTTACATTCATGGGTTTTCATAAGACATCTCGGAGACAGAAAAAATCAAGTCGATATCGATGCTGAAGTCATAAATTGATTCTTGCTTTCCCTCTGAAATCTTTTCCCCTAAGTCTTGTGCGCCCATGAGTCTACTTATTTTCCGATCGCGCCGATGAAGATGAAGCGGCTTTTTTGGCGGCCGTTGTTTCGATCGAATTCGAGTCGAGCAACAGGGTTTCTACGAGCCGATCGGCCAGGGATGGGGTGGCAAATTTGGGCAGCACTTCTTTAATAAAAGCATCGGCCGCTTTAGAACGGTAGCGACTGGGATTGTAAATCACCGAAAGCTCCCGCTTGACCACCACTTCATTGACGCTGGCGCGGTGGAGAACGTTCATTTCGAGTTCTTTTTCAATCGCCGACACCGAAACAAAAGCTGCCCCCAATCCGGCTTGGACGGCATTTTTAATCGCTTCGATGGAGTTGAGTTCCATCTCCAACTTCAGACGGCGCGTGTCGATACCGCAGCGGGTGAGAACTTGATCGATGACTTTGCGGATGGTGGATTGAGAATCCAGGGCGATGAACTGAAGCTGGTAGAGATCTTCTTTTTGGACGGTTTGGGCTTCTGCGAGGGGATGGAACACCGGCAGAATCAGCGCCAGTTCGTCTTCAGCGTAAGGAACGATATTCAAGGAGTCGTGCAACTCCGCCGGCACTTCCCCCCCAACGATCGCCAAATCCACTTGACCGTTGGCAACACTCCAAGAGGTACGCCGAGTTGAATGAACGTGTAGCTGGACGGCGACATCGGGATAGTACTGGCGAAACAAACCAATGGTACGGGGCAGTAGGTAGGTACCCGTGGTTTGAGATGCGCCGACGATGAGGGTTCCCCCTTGGAGATTTTGTAAATCTTCGATCGCCCGACAGGTTTCTTGACAGAGGGTGAGAATTTTTTCACCATAGTTAAGAAGTAGGTGCCCGGCTTCGGTCAATTGCGCCCGCCTCCCCCCGCGATCGAACAGGGGAACGTCCAACTGACGCTCTAAGTTTTGCACTTGAAGACTCACGGCTGGCTGAGAAACGTAGAGGCTATCGGCTGCTCGTTTAAAGCTACCCTCCGACGCAATTGCCTTGAGAATTCGTAACTGATCTAAGGTAAAAGGAAGGTCAGACATAGAAGTTAACCGTGACGGAGAAAGGAGCGAAACGGCAAGCGTCCCGAAGGTACGATCGAGTTAGACTTAAGAAACGCTCGATGGAAGTTAAAGGCACTCTTAAAGCGACTTCAATCCAATCCAAACGCAATCGTCTGTTAAATTTTTCTCGAAAATCGTTTCTCAAATCGGGAATCTCCGGCTCGATGACGCGAACTTAATTATCTCACTCGATTGAAATTATTGCTCGTATAGAATCGTCCCTTTACGTGCTCTTACCCATCCTACCCTTTGCATGGGGATCGGAGTACTGTAAAGTCTTGTAGGGGCGATCCCCTTTTGGTAGAATTTATGCCAACAGGTAGTAATAAATACTTGACGGACAACACCAAAGTCTTTTCAGGTTGGCGGCGATAAAATTGCTGCTACTGTCGTCAAGGTTGGGTAGCCAAAGAGTTGTATGGCAATCAATCGGCATCCCGATCGAGACAGCCCGGTAGCAAGCCCGAGCAAACATCCCCCAGGCGAATTTATCGAACTGTGTGGGAACCTGGCAGTTAGTAAACCAATACGATTTCGCAAGATAAAGGAACATATGAGCAATAACCCTAATCGCGTGGTATTAATCGGCGTCGCCGGAGATTCGGGATGTGGAAAATCGACATTTTTGCGTCGATTGTCTGACGTGTTTGGTGAAGATATGATGACCGTCATCTGTTTGGATGACTATCACAGTCTCGATCGTAAAGGACGTAAGGCAGCCGGGGTTACGGCATTAGACCCCAAAGCCAATAATTTCGATCTGATGTACGAGCAGATCAAATCCCTTAAAGAAGGTAATGCGATCGACAAGCCGATATACAATCACGAAACGGGAGAACTCGATCCGCCAGAGCGAATCGAACCCAATCATATTGTGGTGATTGAAGGATTACATCCGATCTACGACGAGCGAGTGCGCGGTCTGTTAGATTTTAGCGTTTATCTCGATATCAGCGATGAGGTGAAGATTGCTTGGAAGATCCAGCGAGATATGGCCGAACGCGGTCACACCTACGAAGATGTCTTGGCTTCTATTGAAGCCCGCCGTCCGGATTTTGAGGCCTACATCGATCCCCAAAAGCAACATGCCGATGTGGTGATTCAAATTCTTCCCACCAACTTGATTAAAGACGATAAAGAACATAAAGTTCTGCGGGTGCGGATGATTCAACGCTACGAAGTGGAGAACTTCTCGCCGGCCTATCTGTTCGACGAAGGTTCGACGATTCACTGGACCCCTTGCGGTCGCAAACTGACCTGTTCCTATCCAGGAATCAAAATGTACTACGGTCCCGATGCTTTCTACGGAAATGAAGTTTCCATCCTCGAAGTCGACGGCCAGTTCGATAACTTGGAAGAGATGATCTACGTCGAAGGACATCTGAGTAATACTTCCGCTAAATACTACGGCGAATTGACTCATCTGTTGCTCGAACACAAAGACTATCCCGGTGCCAACAACGGTACGGGATTGTTCCAGTTATTGGTCGGTCTGAAAATGCGGGAAACCTTCGAGCATTTAACCTCAACTGAAACGAAAGCCAAAGTTGCCGTTGAAGTTTAGAGAATCTCGAACTCGATCGAAATTCCAGTTCCGTTGGTGCGATACTCGATGACTTTTCCAATCGCGATCGCCGCCGATGGTCAATGACTCAAGGTATGCAAATAAAGTGCTCTTCTTTTAGATCCAACTAATTGACTCGCTGTTTTTTGCACCCTACGCCTATCCAAAATTAAATTTTGGGTAGGTGTTTGTTTTTGGGGAAGGGGGAATGGGGAATGGACAATTGGTTAGATGTGCCTCTTCTGTCACTTTCCCAAATTCTGATGAAATTCCGTCATTACAGCCAACGATACTTAAGGAGAGATTGAGGTTTGACTGCCATTTTTCAGAGTCTGACAGAAGAGGGAGAGTCGTGAAGATGGAGACGATTGAATTCCAAGAAAATGGTTACGTGCTCGGAATTGATGGCGGCGGGACAAAGACCGTTTGTGTTGTCCTCGATCGCAGCGGAACCCTTTGCGGACGCGGAATCGGTAGCGCCTCGAACTACCAAAGCCGGGGACTGGCAGCGACGGAAGATGCGATCGCCACGGCGATTCAACAGGCGATCGCATCTTTGACGCTTCCACCCACCCAAACTATTTCTGTCGAGGGGATTGGTATTGGTTTGGCGGGTGCGGGCCGTCCTGAGGATATTCGCCAAATTCGGCAACTTTTACAGGGGTTGCTCGCCAGCGAAAAACTACCGCTCAAGTGGTGCGGCACTCCCGAAACCCTAGGAGTCGCCAGCGATTGCGTTATCGCCTTAGTGGGGGGGACGGGGCGAGAAGTGGGCATTGTCACCATTGCCGGAACCGGTTCGATCGTTTATGGATGCAACGAACGGGGCGAAACGAGACGGGCGGGGGGTTGGGGATACCTCCTCGGGGATGAAGGCAGCGGTTATTCGATCGCGCTGCGGGGTCTGCAAGCGGCGGTACGGTCTGAAGATGGGCGATCCGATCGAACTCGCCTCATGAGTGATTTCCGAGCGTATTTGGGGCTAAATCGCCCGGAAGAATTGGTGGAGGCGGTGTACCGACGGGGGTGGGGGGTGAAGGAAATTGCCGCCCTTTCTGTGGTGGTCGATCGAGCTGCGGCAGTTGGAGATGTGGTGGCCCAGGAGATTATCGAGGAGGCGGTGGGAGAATTGGTGCTCGCGACAGAAGTTGTGGGACGAGCGCTTTTTCGTCCCGATGAAACCTTTGAAGTCGTGACGGTGGGGGGAACCTGGCGAGGAGAGTCGAAGTTGCGATCGGGTTTTATCGCCGAGTTGGGGGAAGTTGCCCCGAATGCCCGAGTTATCGAACCCCGGTACGAACCGGCAGTGGGGGCGGCTTTGATGGTGATGAATTTAGAAGAGCACGAATAAATCAATTGTCTCAACCCAACCCATCGCAATCGTCTCCCGCAATCAGCGATATTCCTAATTTTCATCGCGCGATTTTTCCCAAACAGAGATGCGATCGCGACTTGTGTTTGTCAATGATTTTTGTTTCTATAGCGCTTCGTCATCAGTTGATTTACACAAATCGAAGAAATAAGTATTGTCCATTCCCCGTTCCCCGTTCCCCATTCCCCATAACTGAACATTTGTAATGATACCGGCCGGGACTGCTATAATTTCCTCACCTTAAACCAAGTAACTTTGTAGGTAGTGTAATGCCAGCCGCCTGGCTTCGAGGGCAAGGCGTTGGCGCAGTTCTGGCGTTTGCCCCAGAGACAGCCACTGTAAATTACCGATCGCCTTGACTAGAACGAAAGAAATCGCTTCGCGATCGTCCTGGCTTAACGATGCATCAGATTGGGGTAACAGGGTTGCCAAGGTCTGAATCAGTTGAACGTCGCCTGCTTCATCTAGCTCTGGCATCGTCCCTTGAACTTCCATGAAAATAGCGCGATAGCCCGGATATTCATCAAAGAATTCCTCCACGAGATCGGTGAGTCGATCGACATAATTCGCAAGGGAAAGCTGGGATGTTTCGAGGGGTTCGAGCGTTTTTAAACGTCGATCGAGCAAATCGGTATAACGCTCGGCGAGTGCTTGTAAGATCGCAGCTTTATCTGGAAAAAACTGGTACAGCGAACCGATAGGAACCTCCGCTTGAGAGGCGATCGCCTTCGTTGTTGTGGCGGCATACCCCTTCTCGATCAACATTTCTTCTGCCACCGCCAAGATCCGATTAACCCGCTTCAAACTACGAGCCTGCTTGGGCTTGCGCCACTTGCGAGCGGTACCTTCTGAAGATGTTTCAGTCATTTCATCAACCTCTCCTTGACAAAACATGAGTTAAACTCGTATATATTAAACATGAGTTTAATTCATATTTTAATCAGCTAAGATTTCGCTTGTCGAATCACTCTTGAGTCCCTCGGACTCTCTCCATTCAATCCTGTTTTAATATCGAGCGAGATTTAATTAGATGCAACTTCAACGCCTATCTCGGCTGAGCGATTTAATTTTTGCTGGGGCAATGACTCTCATGGTCCTGACGTTTGAGCCTCTGCCACTTCAAGAAATGACATCGCAAGAAGTGAGTGTATTTTTGCAAGCACAGTTACCATCATTGGGGGCATACGCCCTGACCTTCGTGGTTATTGCGTACTATTGGTTTGCTCATCTCCACCAATTTCAGCACTACCGGAAAACAGATACGGTTCATCTGTGGCTGACCTTACTCTCTTTGATGTTTATTGCGGTTTTACCCTACGCGAACGATCTGGTGACCTTCTACGATCGCGTTTTTATCCTTCAAGTTTTCTACAGTCTATCCGTCGCCGGAGTCGGTATCTTTTCGACCGCTGCCTGGATTTACGCCACTCAACAGCGGCGATTAGTCGATCCGGACTTACCCGATCGCACGATTCAACAAATTCGCCGGGAAAGTTATGCCGAACCGACCGTTGCCCTACTGGCGATTATCGGTGCGTGGGTTCATCCCTTGGGGTGGATACTGACGTTTCTCGTCGGACTGCCATTAATTTTTTGGATTCAAACTCTCCTCCCCAGCGAGGCATCACAAAGCGAGTCCGGCTAGATCTCGTGACCGAGTCGGATGCTTCTTGTCAGAGACTATCCCCTCATATCAAGTTCGGTTAAACACTTACAATTGCTCTGAAAGTGAGCTTCGGGGGCTTCGGGAGCGTGGGGAGAGAATTAGAGCAAAAATTTAGCGATCGCAATCGAGAGTCTTTCTTGCGTCATACTCGATCGCGATCGCCTAAAATAATTGGATGAACGTTCTTCAACCCTGGCACTGGCGATCGCTTCCCCTCCAATCTCGTTCCGATTCCCAAGTCTTCGCTGCCCTCTTTCTCGATCGAGATCCGATCGCCACTCTCCTCGAAAGTCCCGATCGCGTCCCTCCCGAAACGGCCAAACTCGCCCGCTATTCCATCTGTGCCGGTTCCCCTCGCATCATTAACGGACAACCGCAACTCTGGATGCCGCCGGTAGGTGAAATTCTCCCTTATTTGCGCGCGCTTCTCGAGTCGAATCTAGCTCGATTACCCGATATCAACGCACCCACACATCTCCCTTTCACCGGTGGCTGGCTGGGTTGGCTGGGGTACGATCTGGCGTGGGAAATCGAACGCCTTCCCCACCTCAATCGCGATCCGCTTCCTTTCCCCGTCGCGTACTGGTACGAACCCGAGTGTTTTGCCATCCTCGATCGCCTCTCGGGAGAACTCTGGCTGGCAGCCACGGAACCCCAACAACTCGACGAGATGCAGCAGCGTTTGCAAGAATCTGCCAAACCCAATCTCCCACACCCAATCTCCCACACCCCCCAACTCTCCATCCTCAGTTCCCAAGCCGAGTACGAGGGGGCCGTTCGCCAAGCTAAAAAGTACATTCGCGCCGGAGATATTTTTCAAACCAATCTTTCCCTGCGCTTTCAAGTTCCCACCTCGGCAACGAGTTGGACGATTTATCGAGAACTGCAACGTATCAATCCATCTCCCTTCGCCAGCTACTGGAAAACGCCTTGGGGGGTAATGATGAGTTGTTCGCCGGAACGATTGGTGAGTTTGCACGACGGTATCGCCCAAACTCGCCCCATTGCCGGGACGCGAGCGCGCGGGAAAACCCCAGAGGACGATCGAACTCTAGAATGGGAGTTGCGTGGCAATATCAAAGAAAATGCCGAACACATCATGCTCGTCGATCTCGAACGCAACGATCTCGGACGAGTTTGCCAGTGGGGATCGGTGAAAGTTGACGAACTTTTGACCGTCGAACGCTACAGCCACGTTATGCACCTCGTCAGCAACGTTACCGGAACCCTCAACTCCACTTGCGATGCCGTGGATTTGATTCGCAGCTTGTTTCCGGGGGGAACCATTACCGGATGTCCGAAAGTCCGCTGTATGGAAATTATCGAAGAACTCGAACCCATTCGCCGCAGCTTGTTTTACGGGTCTTGCGGCTACCTGGACTGGCGGGGAAATCTCGATCTCAATATTCTAATTCGCACCTTACTCTACACCGATAGTGAGGATGGGGCAATGGTTTGGGGACAAGTGGGGGCTGGAATTGTCGCTGACAGCGATCCGGAACGGGAATGGTACGAATCCCTGCAAAAAGCGCGCGCTCAACTCGTCGCCCTGCAAATTACCGACAATCTGCGATCGGGGTAATTGCCAGTGCCGCTACGGGTCATTAAAAATGCGTCTTGAAAAGTTGAACGGGACGGGGACCGACACCGCGAGCGGTGTCGCAAAATTAAAAATGCTTACTGTTCATAGCTTTCAGTGGTTGAGAGCTGGTCAGTTCTTTCTGCTACGGTGCACTAGTGCTTGAAAGGTTAGACGATCGCTGCAAGGACATTTCAATCATGACTTAAAGCGCGTCCCCGCCACGTCCAACCCCAACCCGTCTCGGTTTTAATCGCCGATCCCAGAGCGATCGCTGCTACCCCCAAACCACCCAACCCCGACAGCCACCAGTAGCGGGAGGGACAGCCGTACAATTGTGCTCCCAAACGTCGCCAGTTATAGTGCGCGATCGTGCCTGCCACCGCAATAGCGGTAACCCCAATATCCCACCAGCCAAAATAGCCAGCAATACCGCGCCACAGTTCCCATCCTCCCAGAAACCAAGGTAGGAAATAAACTAGAAACATAATGAATGCCGTGTATGCCATCGCCGAGAAATTGCGATTGGCTCCCTGATAGAAATTCTTCGTCCACCCTTCCCACAGTTCTCCCCAAGATCGATACATGCGCACGCGAGCGAGCTGGGGAATCGGCACGAACAAAAGTCGCAAACCCCCCCGTTTGGTGCGTCGGGCCAGTTCCACATCTTCCACGATTTCGGCGGCAACCTCTCGATGTCCCCCCAACTTTTCGTAAGCGGACCGACGAAATAACATAAACGGTCCCGCCGCAAACGCCGTATTGCTGTTCGGATCGTTGACTTCGGCAAAATCGAACGAGAGAGTAAGGGTATTGAAGAGAACCGGTTGCACCGTCCACTCTGCCAAACATCCGCAGACTAATTTCGGCAATCCTGTCAGCAGGTCGATTTGCCCGTTTTTTGCCGCTTGAACTGCCGTTTCGATCGCCCCGGTTTCCAGACGCACGTCTGCATCGATAAACAGGATAAACTCGCTTTGGGTGGTTTCGGCTGCTTGGGTACAAGCCCAGTTTTTCCCCACCCACACTTCCCCTTCCGGTCGGGGTTTACCGGCAATGACTTGCAATCGATCGTCGTTGCGGCTTCGAGCAAAAGTACGGGCAATCTCTAGGGTATTGTCAGTGGAAGCATCATCCACGATCCGCACTTGCAATCGATCTGACCCAATATCGGTACTATCGAGGATGCTGGCGATGCAATCTCGAATATTCACCGCTTCGTTATAGGCGGGAACGATAACGGTGACGGAGGGAATCTCTTCGCTGGCAGACCCCGATGGCAGTTCTGGGGCGTTGCGGACGAGGCGGCGCAGTTTGGTGTAGTAGAGAGCGATCGCCACCAAGCAGGCGATCGAAAGGGCGATCGGCATGAAGCTGTTAGATGAAGGGTTGCTGCTGTTAACTTACCGCGAATTCTGTATATTGGCGACGGTGGGGGGGTTGAACGCCAAGAACGATTTGTTCTTTGGGAATTCCAGCTTCGAGGAGTTCGGGGGTAATGCCGTCTTCGATGCCATCACGCTGAATCCAGATTTTGCCATCGCGAATTTCCACGCCAACGATTAAACCGCGAACTCGCAAAGCATCTTACCAACCTTCATCCATCAGAAGCTTTGAGGTTCGTGAAAGAGAACGAAGAAAGTAACTCTCAGGTGACCTAATTCTTAGTGTAGCGATCGCCAACTTATCGTTCAACTACAATCGGAGGCAAAACCTTCGAGCAACAATGAGAAAATTTAAAATCGTGGGAACGATCGTGGCGATCGCATTCGGAGCAACATCTCCAACAAAAGCCGCCAATCCCGAGTTCATCCGACAACTTTTGCAAACCAATGGCTGTCCCGGTTGCGATCTCACCGATGCCGATTTGCGCGATCTCAATTTAACGGAAGCTGATTTAAGTGGTGCGAACCTGGCAGGTGCGAATTTGAGCAACTCGACTCTGCTGCGAGCCAATCTTGCCGGTGCGAACCTCCAAGGGGTCACCCTAACCGGCGCTAATTTAACCGGAGCCAATCTTACCAATGCCGATCTCACAAATGCCCTCAATCGAGATACTTGCAGCCAAATTTACCAGAGCCATGAAGAATGGGAGATACGAGAGTTTGATGACTCCGCGCTCTGTTTTGTATCGGATTCGATCGAATTAGGAAAACTGATGGGTTTCGACTTTTGTGAGGCGGCGACGGCTCAAAATAATTGGCTGACGTTATGCTCTTCCCCGATGCTAGTCGATCTCGTTCTCCTGGGACGCTCCCGAACTTTAGCCAGAGGTGCGAATCTCAGCGGTGCAAATCTCGATGGTGCGGACTTGAGTAGCGTGGATTTGAGAGGGGCGACTTTAACCGGCACTCAGCTGAATAATGCCGACCTGAGTTATGCTCTTCTGCTGGATGCCGAGCTTCCGGAAGCAAGTTCGACAACCTGGGAGGGTGCGTTGCGAACCGTGGACGATGTGGCGGGTTTGTTGGAGCAACTTACCGTTCGGGTGGAGAGAGATTTTAGGAGTCAAGCCTCCGCCGTTTGGGCGGGGAGCGATTTTCGCGTTGGGGAGGCGAGATATTTTCGAAGTCAAGCCTCCAGATCCCGGGAATCGGAAGCTAAGAGCTGGATCGGAGCCATCAATCGCGCTCAGCAAGCCTATCGACTAGAGAATATAGACTTTGCCGCAACCCTCGAAGACTTACAAGTTGGACTGCCTTCAGAAACCTATCTCTACAGTTACGCGATCGAGTCTCAACCAGATCCTGGTCTCAGCGTCATGACAACCGCTCGTGCCAAGGAAGAAGGTCTGCGAAGCTATACGGGAGCTGTGTTCGTCATTGAGACTGGTAGTACCATTTCCATTATTTGCGAAACGGACACAACCTCGATGACTCCCCCAGAAATGCCTGCACCTCCGAAGGATGCTAACGAGCGGCCGTCCTGTCCGGCTGAGTCTTCTGAATTGTAGCAATCCGCCGATCCATGTCCCTTCTCCAAGATATCTACAAGTTCTCGGAAATAGTCTGCCGATAGAGACTTTTGGGTTTCACCCCTTTGAGTTCGCTCACTTTTTCCTTCCCTTTGAAAAATTGTAAGGTGGGGGTTCCAATCACACCCGCTGCTTCAGCAATGTCTGGATCTTCTTCAATATCGATTTCGATAAAGTGAATCCGCTCGTCGAACTCGTCGATGACTTTATCTAAAATCGGTTTGAGCATATGACAGGGACCGCAGGTGGGAGAAACGTACTTCACCACCAGCAAGCGATCGCTCTCGTGATACAACTTGCGCAGGGCATAGCTACCTCGATGGCGCATCACTGCTGGATCGAAGGTGGCTTCCGTATCGGCTTTGGCTTCTTGGGCATCCGTCTGGTCGGTGTAATTCTCCGACTCGGGGGATTGGTGGAACTCTTGGGCTAACCCCCGTGCTGACAGCCAGCGTTCGGCAAGCATAGCTGCCATACATCCCGTCCCAGCTGCTGTAATCCCTTGGCGGAATTCGCGATCTTGCACGTCTCCGGCAGCATAAACCCCCTCAACGCTCGTTTCCACCGAACCGGGCTTTACGACAACGTACCCCGTTTCGTCTAACTCGATTTGTCCTTGAAAAATTTGGGTGTTGGGGGTGTGTCCGATGGCATAAAACAGACCGCGTGCTTCTAGGGTTCCCGTTTCGCCGGTGAGGTTATTCTTGATTTTCAGCCCTCGCAGAAAGCCGCTTTCACCGTAAACGTCAACGGCTTCAGTTTGCCAGTGAATGGTAATTTTCGGGTGGTTGAGGACTCGATCCTGCATGGCTTTGCTGGCTCGCATTTTGTCGCTGCGGACGAGCAAATGAACGTTCGAGCCGTATTTGGTCAGGTACAGGGACTCTTCAGCAGCGGTATCCCCTCCCCCGATGACGGCTAATTCGACGTTTTTAAAAATCGGCGTTGCCCCATCGCAAATCGCACAGGCGGAAATTCCCGCATTCCAATATTGCGCTTCGCTAGGCAGGTGCAGTCGTTTCGCCGTTGCCCCAGTGGCGATAACAAGACTGTGCGCTCTCACTTCTCGATTTTCCGATCGAACGATGAAGGGACGCTGGTTCAAATCGACGGCGATCGCATCTTCGGTGATTAATTGCGCTCCCCATCGCAATGCCTGGGCTTTCATCCGATCCATGAGCTGCGGACCGGTTATTCCTTCGGGGAAGCCGGGAAAGTTCTCCACTTCGGTGGTCGTCATCAACTGACCCCCTGGAATTCCTCCCATTTGGTAACCTTCAAAGACGAGGGGCTTGAGGTTGGCACGTCCGGCATAAATGGCTGCGGTATATCCCGCTGGACCCGATCCGATAATGACTAGATTTTCGACGGTTGGAGCGCTCATTGTTTTAAACTCGTAACGACTTCGTATAGAGAGTCACAGTATAGCTTAACATATTGCAAACTTACGGACGATCGTCTCATCAGAGGGGACAGAAGCCATCGAGTGATGATGTCGTTACGGTTGCACGGATAGGGTGTAATCCCAGCGTTTTCCAGGTTCTGAAGTCCCGATCCAAATTTTATAACGACCGGAGGAGCCATGGTCGAGAGTCATACCCGCGTCCACCCCCGAATCGGTATCGTCAGCACAGTAGAGGGTTTCTTCTTCAATATCCCGAACCAGCAGAGTGGTGTCGCGCCCACCGCTATCGACTTGAAGCTGGAGTCGATCGACATCGCGATCTAGAATGAGAATATAGTCGGGCATCGGGTCGCCAAATCCCAAACAAAGATTCTCATTCTCATCTTTGTTACCCAACACCGCAGGTAGGGACGTCGTACCTCCCGTATATCCTTGAGCAGAAGTCTGCTCGGGGAATGCGATCGAACCAAAATGGGAGTCTTGGGCCCCGCTGGGGAAGATCGCCACCCAGGCAGCAGACAAACCCAAAATGCAATATTTTATACAATATCTGACAGCCGTTGAGGAGGAAGTGTTCACGATCGCGATGGTGCCTTGAGAAACGAGTAGCCATCGGGCAACGAGGCGAGTATCAAGAGTCGTAAGACCCGAAGGAAAGTATCTCCACCATACTAAAGTTGGTGCGGCGATCGAGTTGTCAAAGTGACAATTTTTACTCTGCCACATTGACCCATTGCCATCTAATTGAGTCCGTTGCATGACGGAAATGGAAAAAAAATAGCAATCGAAAACCTATCAGTCAAGGAGTCGAGATGGCGCTCGTTATAGTGATTGTAATTAGTTTTATCGGCTGGATTTTTACCGATATTTTTTTAATTATTCCGTTACAGTTTTTAAGCTGGCTCAGTCTGCCAAATTGGTTAGGGATTTCAGTAGCAATTTTAGTATTTTCTTGGCTGCTCGATGAATAAAAATATAGAGATGAAAACTAGGTATAATACTTCACCATCAACAAACAATTTCGATCGGGTGCGATGCGAGTATAGGTGAGGCGATCGACAATGCTATTCATAATTTTCAAACCCCGTCCTCCCGTGGCTTCGAGGTCGATCTCCGCCGGCAGTGTCTTGAGCTTTTCCTCTAGATTAAAAGGCGGTCCGTAGTCTAAAATACGAATCTCTAGAGATTGTGGGGACTGGGTGACTTCAATTTCAATGGGTCGATCGGAAGGCTGGTTCTTGTGCGCGTGACGCACGGCATTCGTAAAACCTTCTGCTAAAGCCGTCTTACACTGCAACCAAATTCGTTGAGAGACGTAAGGAGACTCGAACCGATCGAACCAGGATAAAACGCGAGCGAGATCGGCCAGATTGGTGCCAACTCGTAGGAATGCTTGGTGGTGAGATGGAAACTTACTCGAATCTTTCAACTCGCTCACATCCTTTTTTTGCTAATCTGCTTGTGGTAGCTTCTCTGGCTTTATGACTCAAATTCTCCTGATCGATGATGACCCCACGACTCGGCTAGTTTTGAAGCGGGCGCTAACAAAGCAAGGGTATAAAGTCGCCGTAGCACCGAATGGCGAGGAAGGGGTCGCGTCCGCCCAGGAATTACGACCCGGTCTGATTATTTGTGACTGGATGATGCCCGTTATGGATGGGCTAGAAGTTTGTCGGCGAGTCAAAGCGAATCCGGAGTTATCCACAACTTTCTTTATTCTACTGACTGCCCGTGGAGCGATTGAAGATCGGGTCACGGGATTAGATACGGGGGCTGATGAGTTTTTGGCCAAACCGATCGAAATTAACGAGCTACAGGCTCGGGTCAGGGCAGGTTTGCGCATCCATCAGCTCAGCCAAGACCTGCAACGACAAAAGCAAATGCTAGAAACGGAGTTGAACGAAGCAGCAGATTACGTTCGCTCGATTCTCCCGACTTCGATCCAGGATGCTCCCGTCACCATTGACGCCCGATTTATTCCCTCCAAACAGCTAGGGGGGGATTGCTACGATTTTGAATGGCTCGATCCGAATCATTTAGCAATCTATCTACTCGATGTCTCGGGGCATGGGGTGGGTTCGGCACTGCTGTCGATTTCGGTTTTGAATATCTTACGCTCGCGCTCTTTACCCAATACCAGCTTTTACAAACCAAGTGAAGTTCTCAACGCGCTCAATCAAACTTTTCAAAGGAGCAGCAACAGTGAGTTTTACGATGATAAGTATTTTACAATCTGGTATGGCGTTTATCACATCAAATCCCGTCAACTAGTATACGCTAGTGCGGGGCATCCCCCAGCCATCTTAGTGATGCCTTCGGTGGGCGAGGGTCTTGAGATCGATCGACTCAAAACCCCAAGCATCCCCATCGGGATGTTTCCCGAATCCGAGTATTCTTCCCAAGAATGCAAAATTTCGGCAGCCAGTCGGCTGTATATTTTTAGCGATGGCGTCTATGAAATTCAACAACCGGATGGAACGGTTTGGGGATTGAATGCTTTTACAGATTTACTGGCAAGCTACCCAATCGGTAATGGCGATACTCTCGATCGACTTCTGAGTTACGTGCGCGCTCTAAATCCCAACGATGTTTTAGATGACGATCTCTCTTTACTTCAGCTCACATTTCTCTAACTGAATTGACTCCGAGTCGAGTGTATTGATGCCGATCGTTCTATGATTTTTCAATTGAAAAAAAGAGTTCGATCGACGAGTTAGAAACCTCGTTTTCTCGTTGATTCCTTTTTTCGCATTAGAGTCACGTTTTAAGAAGGTTCGATGTTAATCCCAGTACGCTCGACCCCTGCATCGAGTTCTAAAATATCGAACTAGGTGACCTTATGCACTTCGCGATCGAATTCTTCTCGATTGGCAAAAACTTTAAACACGCGGTCCATACTGGTTAGCTCGAACAAAATTCTCACCTGGTCGCTAATCGAGCAGATAAATAACTTCGCTCCTGAAGAACGAACCGTTTTGAGTGCGGAGACTAAAGACCCCAAACCCGAACTATCAATAAATGTCACATCTTTTAAATCAAGCAGAACAATTTCCGCCCCAGCTTCCAAACAGTCATTAATTTCTCGACGAACCTGATTAGCTTTAGAACCGTCTAAAAGACCTGTTGGTTGAACAACTTTGACATCTGGATTCATAAGTTTGAAGTGTGTTAAGTCGAGCAGTTCACTGAACATTTTAAATTATATTGGAAACTGGGGCGTGCCTTCTCCCATCAATCGATTGTAAACCTCTCGATGATGTTAGGGTCGCGATCCGGAATCGACAGAGGTCGAGACGAGTTGTCGTTTGCCCAGATTTGGATCGTGACGGCGTCGCTCGGGTCGCGAGCCTTCCTCCTCAGATTCTCCACCGGGAAGCCAACCCAAAATCTGAGCCGCTAAAAGCATCAGGTAGAGCGGATTGAGCAGCAAGTACCGCTTCCACAGACGAATCGGTTCTTGGGTGAGGCGAAACAGCCATTCGAGACCCGCATTTTGCATCCAAACAGGTGCGACGGGAAGATTGCCAGAGTGGAAATCGAAAGCCGCACCGATGCAAATCAGAGGACAATCTAACTGATGGCGATGCTCGAAAGCCCACTTTTCTTGTCGGGGACAGCCCAAGCCGACAAAAACAATACTCGCGCCCGAATCGCGAATGCGATCGATGTATTCTGCTTGTTCTGCATCGCTCAGGGGACGAAACGGAGGAGAAATGGTGCCTGCAATTTTCAGGTTGGGGAATTGGCGCTGGAGGTTGCTGTGCAACTTCTCTAAAACCACTTCGGTCGACCCATAAAAAAAGACGCTCAAGTTTTCCTCCGCGGCACGCTTGCACAGGTGCAAGGTCAGAACCGGACCGCAAACGCGATCGCGCAAGGGCATATCTCCAGGTTGGCGAAGTAGGTTCAGCGCCCAACGCACGGGCTGTCCGTCGGGGGTCACCATCGTAAATTGATTCAGATAACGACCATGGTTGCGATCGAGGTACCCAGACATAATCCCGTGGACGGGAGTTGGAGCAACAGTACAAGATTGTCGCAGTTTTGCGTTTTGAATGATGAATTCCGTCGCGTCTCGGTAGTTGGTTCGGCTGACTCCAATACCCAAAACACTGGTTTTGTGTGGAGGTGGGAGTAATGTTTTAACGTTCATGGGATCTGAAAATTTTTCTCCAACGGTTTTAAGGTAAACCATCACCGAACGAGATACGATCGTCCGGTAGACAATTGGTAGAATGTACCCCACTATAAATTATGTTGTGAGTCGCTCGTGAGTCATGCGATCGCAATCTTTAATTTGAAATAACTTCGAGTGCACGACAACCTCGATTTTGTCGAGATGCGAGAACGGTACGATAAATGCCGATCAGCTGGCGATAGTTTTCTTCTTCAGTATACTTAGCTTCAAACTCCCGCCGAGCAGCAGCTCGCATTTTCGCGCCCTCTTCAACATTGGCTAACATCCATTCCACTTGTCGAGCTAAATCGGCGCTATCTCCCGGTTGAAACAGCAACCCCGTCCGACCGGAATCGACCAATTCAGAAATCGCCCCAATATTCGCCGCGATGACGGGAGTCCCCTTCGCGAAGGCCTCAACGGCAACGCGACCGAAGGTTTCGTACCACTCCGAAGGAAAAACCAAAAACATGGCTTCTCCCATCAGTCGATACACTTGGGGCAGAGGTTGACGACCCAACCACTCGACTTGGGGAAGATCTCGGCTCAGTTGTCGGACTTCATCGGCTAAAGGTCCCTCTCCGACAATTTTGAGCGGGACGGAAACCTTCAGGCGTTTCCAAGCATCGAGTAGGGTTCCCAATCCCTTTTCGTGGCTGAGGCGACCGACAAACAGCGCGTAACCGCCACTGCCAGTCCCGACCCCCGGATCGGGGGCAACAAAATTGGGTTTGACGACCATTTTGGGTTCTGGCAAGCCGCCTTCGAGCAATTTTGCCTTGGCAAATTGACTGATGGCAATGTAGCAATCGACCATTTTCGTCCAGGTTCCCAGACCTCGGTGAGTGGCTATCATTGCCGCGACGGCTGCCGACCCCGCCCGGTTCCCTCGATAGCAACCGCGCACGACCCCCGGCCAGGGAATTCCCTTCCCCATGCAGTCTTCGCAAACTTTGCCATCCCGAAAAAATTGGGCGTTCGGGCACAAAAGCCGGTAGTTTCGCAGAGTTTGAACGACCGGAACCCCCACTGAGGAAGCGGCATAGTAGACCGAAGGTGAAATCAGCGGAAAGAAGTTTTGAACGTGAATGAGATCGTATCGATCTTTTTGTAGGATTTCGCGAACCGAGCCATAGGTGTCTTGAGACCAGATCGTTCTAGCCGCGACTTGCACTTTGTTCAGTTCGGCAATTTTCTCGTTATTTTGCTCGTAGACATCAACCTGATGTCCTCTCTCTCGAAGTAGACGCTCCTCTGCTTCGCGGGATTCATCTTCGCCGCCGCGAATTTGATAGCGGTTGTGTACGCTGAGAATTCGCATGGTATTCTCTTCTCCGGATTATTCCAATGCGGTGCGTGCAGACATTAGCCTACCTCTATTTCCACTGTAGTCTTTACGAGTTTGGGGTCGCCCCCGTAAATTCCCCAGTTTTTTTCCCAGAACTGTTGCTATGAGTGGAAATCGGCGATCGAGATTGGGCGAGTTTTCCGGTGCGGGTGGCTGCAGGGCGATCGTGATTTCTTAAGGGTAAAGAAACCCGATCGCATTCCCACGTGTTTCTCTGGTGAGGAAAATTACCGATCTGAGATACTCACGGATATTGAATTTTGCAGTGGTTGGATTGGTGGGGTACACCCATTAAAGATCTGGGTGCAGAAAAGCTGAATGACATTGAGATTTGTAAATCAACCCCAGTTTTCACCAGATGATGAGTTGGGTGGATTTACATTCGGTTACAGAACTGAGGATTTTAGCCTCGATCGAATGACTGAATTGGGGTCAGGGGACAAGAGGAACAAAGTCTGCACCTTACCCGTTTTCAAAGCCCGATCGACTCGCAAATTGAAGCTCGATCGGGAGGTGCGCGATCGAGGGGCATAGGTAATTGGGTTTGAGCTTGTTTTCGCAGGGTTGACAAGAATCGGAATGGTTTCATGCATTCACCTCTTTGAGTTGGCAATTCACCTTGATACTCGACTTAACACTTCGATAGCTTAAGGCTATTGTTAAATATGAGATCTATATATGAACTTCAAGTGAAAAATAGATGATCGAAGGTGAACTTAAGATGAGATATTTCTAATATTGAGGGTAGATCGAAAAAATAGATCGAGGTCAATATTGAGTGCAAAACACTCTGAAATCAGCGACTGATGGCTGAGACATGAAGACTTACTTAAAAAAATAGGTCTTTTTAATTCCCCATTGCCCGTTTCACATTACTCAAAAATTTTAAGAAAAAGAGCACAAACGGCTATAATTTTTAGATGGGAAAATCGAGTGCGTTGTTTTCAGCAAACGACTGATACCAATTCTATGTGAAGCGGCCTCAAAAAAATGCGCTCACAAGCTTACTGGGTCAGAAAAAATTTAGCGCAGCTTCATGGAGAAACGGTATGACAGCGAATACCTGAATACTTAGCTTAGAACAACCCGCAATTTTTCAAATATCATTCACCTTGTGCGTCTAAGTCCGTTTCCAAAGCTGGAACGAGGGTATCCGTCGTGCGGATAATTTCTTCAGTGGAAATGGTTTGAGGATCGAACACCGCATCCAAGGCTTCTTCCAACGTCGGTGCCATCACAATTTCATCTTTATAGGCAACAATGACGCGAACGAGTGTCGGTAAACTATTTTGTTCCGCTTCAAGGTAAATCGGTTCGACGTAAAGCAAAGAACTCTCAACGGGAATCACCAACAAATTCCCCTTCACGACCCGCGAACCTTGCTGATCCCAGAGGGAAAATTGCTCGGAAATCGGGGGTTGTTGGTTAATTCGGGCTTCGATTTGCTCGGGACCGTAAACAAGTTCTTGTTTGGTAAATTGATACAGGAGTAATTTGCCGTAGTTCTCACCATCCGATCGACCTGAAAGCCATGCAATTAAGTTACTGCGATTGGGAGGCGTAAACGGATTGAGCAGCACGAATTCTTCCGAACCGGCTGTGGGTAATTTCATGATGAGATAATAGGGTTCGACTTGCCGGGGTTCGTCGCGATAAATTTCCTTCGGAATCTGCCATTGGTCTTCGCGATTGTAGAAAACCAGGGAATCCGTCATGTGGTAAATGAGCAACCGTTCTGATTGCACTTTAAAAATATCGACGGGATAGCGAATATGACTGCGCAGGGTTGTGGGTAACGTGTCGAGGGGTTGGAAGAGGTTGGGAAAGATTTTTTGCTGAGTGCGGACGATGGGATCGTCGGGATCGGCAACGTAAAACTTCACCGTTCCGTTGTAGGCATCCACCACCACTTTCACCGAGTTGCGAATGTAGTTAAATGAATTCTCCCCAGGGTCGGAATAGGGATAGCGATCGCTGGTGGTATAGGCATCGATTATCCAATATAAATAGTGAGGGGAGGCGCTGCGTTCTTCGGGGTTCTCCAAATTAGCATCGGCTACCACTAGATACGGCTGGCTGTCGTAACGCAGAAACGGGGCGAGGTAGCGAACGCGATCGGCAATGTTACGTCGAAATAGTAACTTCGTTGTCGGTTTCACCGGCGTCCACAGCAATCGCCAATCCTGCAAGTATTCCGCCAACAGCCATCGCCGTAACGGGTTTTTAACGCTAATGCCTCCCTCTCCGTTGTAGGTGTTATATATATTTTCGGTGCCCCCCGGATAATCGAACTCTAGGGTATCCGTTGAAGTTAACACGTAGGAATTGGTTAGTTCGCCGTAATAAATTCGGGGAAAACCGAGGGGAATACTCGATCGAATATTGGCATCGGCCGTTTCGATGGGGCTATCGGTCTTCTCGTTCCCAGCCGGTCCGGTTCCGATTCCTTTGACAAAATATTGAGGTAACCCGCTAGAGGCAACCGCATTCACCGGACTCATGGTAAATCCAAAACCGTGGGTGTAGATGAGGTGTTGGTTTACCCAGGTTTGAGCTTGTTCGGGAAAGGCGCTCAAGTCCAATTCGCGGGCGGAAATTCCGACTTGTTGCGAAGTGACCGATCTCGGATTTTCTGGGGTAGGGTTGCGGCGGAGGGTGTAGCGATCGAGGTGGGCGCTGTTAAATCGGTAGTACAGTCGAATTTGCTGCAGTTGGCGGTTGGCATCGAGGAGAGGACGAGTATCCCACAGGCGGATATTTTCCAGGGTGGGGGCATTAGCCTTCAAGACTTCCGGAGTGAGTTCTCCGGTGGGATCGAAGGGTTGAACTTCGATATTATCGAGGTTGAAACTGGCGCGCGTCCAACGAATACTGCGATCGAGGTAGGGCTTTTCAACCGCCAGTTCGTTCGGCTGTACCGCCACTCGCTGCACCAAACCCGGCACACCCCAACCCAGAACGATCGCCGCGATGAAGTAGCCGCCGATGGGGTAAACCAGGGAAATGGGGCGTTTGGGTTTGCGTCGTTGCAGGGGAAGGATCGTTCGGGGTCGGTTGGGGGGGAAGATGGCTTCTCGCAGTAAGAGAAACGCCGCCACCAATGCCGCGATACTCAAGATACCGTAAACCGGCAAGCGCACCTTCACATCGGTATAGCTGGCCCCGTAGATGATGCCGGAGGTGGAATAGAGGAGTTCGTAGCGACGCAGCCAGTACCGCAGGGCGATGGCCAACATCACCACTCCTCCGAGGGCTTGCAGGTGTCGCTGCTGTTGTTGCGAGAAGCCGGGAAACTGACCTTCGCTGAGGGAATTGCCAGAGAAGAGGTAAATGAGGGTGACCGCAGCCAAGGTACAAACCGTCAGCCCGAACAGCCAAAATTCAAAGAGTTGGGAAATGGGCAGACTGAAAATATAAAAGCTTAGGTCTTTCTTGAAAACGGGATCGACCTTTTCAAAGGGAGTGGCATTGAGAAATTGCAAGAATTTAGCCCAATGTGCCGAGAGAATCATCCCGAAGCCCAAACTGAGAATTAAGGCGATCGCACTGGCCCCCACTCGGGTGGAGTAGAGAAAGGCACTGGGAACGGCCACCAGAACCGCAATGTGCCAGGGGTTTTGAGGGAGAGCGATCGCCCAATTTAAAAGGGTTTCGGCGTTTAGGCGCGGCGGCAGGGGGGCAGAAATATCGAGCTGCGTCAGGTCCGGATGCCACAAACTCGCCATCACTCCACCGTAATGGAGCAAAATCGAGCCAATCAGACATCCCAAGCCGATTCCAAGTATTAAAATCCACCTCAGTGCCAGGGGTGGGGTGGCTGGAACCCGATCGCCGGTCTCGGTTAATTTTGACGGGGGGGCCGATCTCGGGTCGATTGCATCGAGTTTCTCTCTGGGCCATTCGTTGGGGGCGTATCGCTGCTGGCGGGCAAGCCAAAAATTGCTAGCGCAAAAGGTTAGGGTACTGCCAAAAGCGATCGCCCAGACGGAAAATTGGGTGGTGACGCGGGCGACAAAGGTATTCCAATACCCAAGTTCTTGAAACCAAAGGCTATCGGCAACCAGGTGCGCGCCCAAATCGATCGCCAGCACCAGCCCGATAACCCAAACGATCGAGCTATAGATTCGAGAGCGAAGGCGATCGGTCATGTCATGCCTCGATGGTTGGATGACTTTATTATTGTGACATCTTTAGCTCGATCGATTCTCCTGCGTTACGCTTTGAAAACAATTGCGATCGAACTTGACCTTATCTTTTTCCCGACAGCGAGTATCCATAGCGACCGAGCAGCGTTAGGACTTTCACATAATCCCAATCGCGTAAAAATCGATCGAGACTTTGATAAAATAGATCGGGTTTTCGACCGGATTTGGGATTGCCGATAATGTTAAGCCAATAGCTCAAATAGGGTGCAATCTCTTTTGGGGTGACAAGTCCGGCTTCGATAAACGATTCAAAATATTCGAGGCGATCGAAAAATTGGCTGAAGGCATCGCGAATATAGCCTTGCTTTTCCGTAAATTGACCGTTTCCTAAATCCAGGGCGCGACACAGATCGTCATCGCTCACTTCAATCCATTCTTCCTCGGAAAAGCGAATTTTTCGTCGGTTGTAATCCAACATCAATAAGACATTTTTGATTTGCGCATCGGCTTCAAACTCTTTAAATTTCTCCGCAACAAACTCAGCTCGCTTCCACTTTTGCGCTTCGGCATATTGATACACCCCCAGAGCAAATGTTGCTAAGGCAATTCCCGTACCAATGGTAGAGACGACATCACCGAGCGAGATTTTGGCATCATTTTTAGATGGATTATCGTGACTGAATGCTGGGGAATTCCAAGCGACAAGACTCAGTAAAACGATCGAGCCAAATTTAGCGATCGACGAATAAAAAAATGACCGTTTTTGCAGCACGGTAGTAGAACCTTCAACCAGCCAGATAAGCACTTCCAAATCAATAATTGAACCCCCTTCTGGTGAGGAAGGGGGACTCCGGAAACAGGCAGATCAGGAGAAGAAGGCAGAATCACAACTCACGAACGATCGATTCTCTTTTTCTCCTTCACCTGATTACCGATGAAAATTTCCTACTTCTTCTTCAGCCAGCTAAACATCGCCCGCAAATCTTTACCCACTTCTTCGATGGGGTGTTCGGCTTCCTGACGGCGCATGGCGGTAAATCCAGCCTTGCCAGACTGATTTTCCAGGACGAAATCTCGTGCGAAAGCTCCCGACTGAATCTCGCTCAAAATCTTCTTCATTTCGGCGCGGGTGCGATCGTCCACGATTCGAGGTCCGCGAGTGTAATCGCCGTACTCGGCTGTTGTCGAGATGCTATCGCGCATTTTCGCGAGTCCCCCTTCCACAACCAAATCGACAATCAACTTCACTTCGTGCAGGCACTCAAAATAAGCCAATTCTGGCTGGTATCCCGCATCGACGAGGGTTTCAAATCCGGCCTTGATCAGCGCGCTCAAACCACCGCACAGCACGGCTTGTTCCCCGAATAAATCCGTTTCCGTTTCTTCCCGGAAGGTGGTTTCGAGGATACCGGCGCGGGTGCCGCCAACGCCTTTAGCATAGGCCATCGCCCGATCGCGCGCTTGACCCGTGGCATCTTGGTACACGGCAAACAGGCAAGGAACCCCTTCCCCTTGTTCGTAGGTGCGCCGTACCAAATGACCGGGGCCCTTGGGGGCAACCATGATCACATCAACGCCAGCCGGAGGAACCACTTGACCGAAATGGATGTTGAAGCCGTGGGCAAAGGCTAAGATATTGCCATCTTCGAGGTTGGGCAGAATTTCTTCTTGGTAAACGGATTTCTGCACTTCATCCGGCAGCAAAATCATAATCAGATCTGCTGCCTTGGCCGCATCGGCAACGGTATGTACTACCAGCCCCGCATCTTTGGCTTTCGGGGCAGATTTACTGCCGGGATACAACCCGACAATGACATTGACGCCGCTATCTTTGAGATTGAGAGCGTGAGCGTGACCTTGAGAACCGTAGCCGACGATCGCAACGGTTTTATCGGCTAAAAGGTCTAAATTGGCATCTTCGTCGTAGTACATCCGGGCCATAGGGCATCTCCTTCCAATAGGGGTGGCGTCGATTTGCAGACTTACCATCTTATCAAATCACATTGCGCACCCGAAACTATTCGGGATTGCTCGCAGAAGAATTGGGTGCGGCGATCGGACCGAAAAGATAGCTATATTCAATAGACCTGGAGGAGGAAAAGGGTTAAGGGTTAAGGGTTAAGGGTTAAGGGGGAAGAAATTCATGACTGAACCATAGATATCGATCGGATTTTTGATTTTCGCGCCTATGTCTAATGATGTTAGGAAAATGACGTGAGGACAATTTAGTGCGTTTGCGTGCGCGCGATCGCAAACATCTTGCTCGCATCACCAATCGATCGCGCAAAAAAATGAAAAATCTTCTAACCCGTCTGAATACCGCGATACTCGCTAAAACAGAGCGCGATCGCCGGTGCATCCAGGAACACCCATCGAACTTTAACGACTCGATCGAATAACATCGAAAAAGAAGCGACAATTATCGATGCCCACTCCAATCGAGAAGCGTCTGCCGGGTGCGCGATGGTCGCGATTCTCCCCAGGAGAGGCTTCGCGAACGCATCAGTCTTTCCCCGTCGACGATAAATCTACCGTTACCTTACTTGGGAGGTCGATCGCGCGCGATCTAACGTTTCTCGATCGTCTCCAAAGAGAAGCCACAACCATCGAGCCAAGTCCGATCGAATCAGCATTTACCCCGACTCATTGCCCGAGAATCCCCCAAGAATTTATCTGAGAATCTATGTATCCTCGCGTTTCTGTTATCGTGCCCGTTTACAACGGCGAATCCGATTTGCCCGACTTGCTCGATTGTCTGCGATCGCAAACTTATCCCAAGGAATGCGTCGAATATCTGATTGCAGACAATAACAGTCGCGATCGAACTCTGGAAATATTACAAGCAACTGCCCGAGAGAATTCGATCGCCCTGCATCCAATTCGCGAAGTGAATATCCAAAGTTCCTATGCTGCCCGAAATGCCGGAATTCGCGCCGCCAAAGGAGAGGTGCTGGCGTTTACCGATGCCGACTGTCGTCCCCAACCCCATTGGCTTGAAGCCCTCATCGCCCCCTTCAGCAATCCTCTGGTGGGTTTAGTTGCTGGGGAAATACAAGCCCTGCCAGCGCGCACTCTCCTCGAACGCCATGCCGAACGGCAAGAAACTCTCTCCCAAAAACATACCCTCAATCACCCCTTCTGTGCGTACGGTCAAACCGCCAACCTCGCAGTGCGCCGACAATCTCTCTTGGAAGTGGGTTTATTTCGACCCTATCTCACCACTGGAGGGGATGCAGATTTGTGCTGGCGCATCCTCAAACAAACCAACTGGCAACTGAAATTTGCTAAAGATGCCGTGGTGCAACACCGCCATCGGGCAACCCTGAAAGAATTACAAAGCCAATGGCGGCGCTATGGAGAATCGAATCGATACTTGCACCAACTTCACGGTGTCGATTTGATGCCTGAGAAAACATCGAAAGAATATGGGTTCCGGTTGGCCGGGTGGTTTGTCAAAGAGTTACCGAAACAGACCCTTAAAGCGATCGCCGGTCGAGGCAGTGGTGCCCAGTTACTTGCCGGACCCCTGGGTCTATTTACGGCGCGAGCGCGAGAGAAGGGGCAACGAGAGGCGCACTTACCAGAGAATGCTCGTACCATCGAGTGGTTGGCGCAATAATTTTAGAGCCTTCGCTCTAGGCGTGGAAAAGAGGGGAAGGGAGAAAGGGACAATTTGTCCCCACACTCTACCCACACTCTACACCCCACAGCCGCTCTAAATATCGAATAGAGCGGATGGGATTAGCGGCGAGAACTGCCAGGGGGTTGGGAACTACTGTCCCCGGAATTACCGTTTTGATATGCGATCGTGTCGATGCTGATGGTGGCGACTTCAGTATCTCCGGGATTGAGGGGATCGATGGGGTTGTGATGGGCGTTGGCCGGGGTTCCCGGTAGCGGACTCAAAGCGTGGATGGCCGAGAGGAGGGTAATGCCGAAAGCGGTGAGGTGAATGCGGACTGCGTTGTTTGTCATCATGAGTTTATTGGATGGAGAGGGGTAACTTGCGTTCGTCTAGGTTTATTGTGTCGGTAGGGATCGGAGGAAAAAAGGGGAAACCGTCGAACTTACTCGATCGTCTACCGAGCTAGAGGAAATCGCGTTCGAGCGCGCGATCGCTCCCAATCCCCTAGACGCAAGGCGTTTTACCTTCGGTCGATCGAGCTGCAGATAGATCGAGGTCAGGGTGCAGTTACCCAAATGGCACATTGAGAGATGAGAAATAGAATTGTTTGAATAGTTGTCTGAAATTAGATTTTTAAGAATGCGACCGCTCTTCATTGTGAAGGGTTAACGTTCTTTGATGCAACCAACCCCATGGGTGAAATTCCGGCGATCGAATACCGACCTCTGCCAAAATACAGGGTGGGGGTTAGCGCGCAGCCGGGATGACAGGCGATACGGTCGTTGACTCCGAGGGCTGATGAGTTCTTTTCCCGTATCCTAAAGCTCTATTGCTCGTCAGGGCAATTTTGAGAATCTAACATCACGTCAGTTCGGGATAAAAACTGTCGGTTGGGGGTGGGGTGTAGGGTGTAGGGGGTAGAGTCGGGGGCGATCGCGAGTGCTTAGAGTCGATTAGAACCAGTGGGGTGAAAGGTTTTTCTACTCATGACTCGAATCCACATCAGTACGCTCGACTTTCAAGTATCCTGAACCCGAACTGACGTTAAAATCTAAAATCTAAAATCTAAACTCTATAGCCGTAAGCAGTCAGCTTTCAGCAGTCAGCTTTCAGCAAAGCCTTGCTACTGAGACCTTGTAGCATTGTCAGATGTCCTAACCTCACTAAATACAGCTATAAAATCTAAAATTATCTCCATCCACTATGCGTCGTATCCTCAAAAAAGTCACAACCTTCCTCTCGACCTACTACGCCTATATGCTCGAATATCGGGCAGAGTTATTTTTCTGGGTACTCTCAGGTTCCCTGCCGTTTATTTTGATGGGGATTTGGATGAAAGCAGCAGACCAGGGACAGGTCGGACTATCCTCGATCGAATTTGCCCGCTACTTCCTCGCCGCATTTATCGTCCGGCAATTCAATGTCGTCTGGGTGATTTGGGATTTCGAGAAAGAGGTCGTAGAAGGGAAACTCTCCCCGAAACTGCTGCAACCCATCGACCCCGTTTCCCACCATCTTGCCGGTCATAGCGCAGAACGAGTCGCTCGGATACCGTTTATTTTCGGGCTGGTGTTGTTATTCTTCACCCTCTATCCCGAAGCGTTGTGGTTCCCGACGGTGGAGAATGTCTTCCGATTGATGGCGATCGTCCCCCTAGTGTTTCTGCTGCGCTTTCTGGTGCAATATACCTTTGCTCTGTTTGCGTTTTGGCTCGAACGGGCTAGTGCCATCGAGCAATTTTGGCTGTTACCGTATTTCTTTCTGTCGGGTTTGGTCGCACCGCTGGAAATGTTTCCCGATGCAGTTCGTCAAGTGGTGATGTGGACGCCGTTTCCCTACTTTGTCTATTTTCCCGCTTCAATACTCATGGACTTACCGGTGAATTTCGGGCGAGGGTTGCTGGTGATTTTAGCCTGGATGGCAATCTTTTGGGTCTTGAATCGTTGGTTGTGGCGGCAAGGACTCAAGCAATATTCGGGAATGGGGGCGTAGTCTCGTGAGGAAAAAAAGTGTCTGTTTCTTCTCACCTTTCTTTTCACTTTGTGACCTTTGCGTACTTGAGATCGAGAGACGTTAGATTCTTTTGGGTGAGAAAGGAGTGGAGCGAGAAAAACTCCCTTAAATTAGTAATAGCAACACTCTGGCAATACTAGCTAAGGAATTTCCTTGATAACGTAATTTTAAATAGAGTTACACCTAATAATATGAAGGAATATTATTTCAGTGCATTGCTCCCACGTTCTCTACCAATTAGGAAATATTAGCGTTTTCGTGAGTGCTGCTACTACTGGTGAACGAGACAGATATGAATGAGACAGTTAGATAAACCTCCTGTTTTAACGATTCCAAGAAGTGGCTTGGTATCTGTCAGGGAAGCTTTACTTGCTTCAATTCTTAATTTAGTGAATTTAGGCAATGAAATCAAGACTAAGAAATGAAAGTTTAACCTATAAAAAGTTTCACTCTTGGATTTATGAACTTAAATATACAAATCTTGCCTCTGTTTCTGATTGGAGTTGAGACCCAACTTCGATCGCAAAGGCTAGAAGCCTGATTGGGAAAGCTTTTTGGCATCAAATTCCCAAATATTTATTGCCACTCTCAAATCTAGGACCTGTCATCCTGACTGCCTGACACAAGTGTCATCGGTAGGGTGGGCAGTTCGATCGCTTGTATAAAAGTAAAAGTGCAACCTCCGCACCAAAAACTGCCCACCCACCCCTCCAGAGGTGTCTACCTTTAGCCAAAACCAAAACCGCGATCGGTTGCACGTGGCGTTACTTGAGAGCGAGTTGGGAAAGCTGGGGCAGCAACATTTCAAAAGCTTTCCCCCGATGGCTGCACTGCTGTTTGAGTTCTGGGGGCATCTCGGCAAAGGTCATTTGATGCTGGGGAACGTAGAAAATCGGATCGTAACCGAAACCCCCCGTTCCTCGAGGGGCATCGAGAATTTCTCCAGGGCAAATCCCTTCCACTTCTAGGGCAATTTCTCCGTCGGGACGTGCCAGGGCAATGGCACAAACAAACTGCGCCTGACGTTGGGTTTCTCCCTCCAACTCCTGCAACAAGCGGGCGATGCGATCTCGATCGTTTTTGCCGTAACGGGCGGAATAGATACCCGGCGCGCCATTGAGGGCATCGACGGATAACCCCGAGTCGTCGGAAATCGCCCATTGTCCGGTGGCTTTAGCGACTTCTGAGGCTTTCAGGCGGGCATTTTCGAGAAAAGTGACTCCGGTTTCTTCAATTTCTAAATCTGCCGGTTTGAGTTGTAGTTCCCAATCGAGTCCCGTCAAAAAGGGCTGCATTTCTTTGAGTTTGCCGGGATTACCCGTTGCGAAAACAAGTACGGTCATTGAGATAAATGGATTTGAATAAGGAGATCGGGAGACAGGGGGGCGCAGAAGCAGCACTGCCACGGTCTCACACCCCCATCTATTAATATCATCTTCAGAATTCCCAGCCGCCGCGATCGAGTACAGTAATTTAAAATGTAAATTGTACGACATCAACGCTATGGATCCAGACTCGCTATCGACGGAGATTATACTCTCCAAGTCCGCTCGGTCTCTGGGTAAAGTGCGCCTCGACTGGCAACCCCAACCGGGTCACTATCTCGAACACGAAGGCAAGACCTACACCGTTCTCGAACGCCGCCACCGATATCAGTTTAAAGCCGGTCGCTACCGCCTCCACAAAATTGCTCTCTACGTTCAATCCGCCCGCCGTCCCGATGAGAAAAGTCTCATCGAAGGTCGTTGGGTGATTGGCGATGCGAATTGTCTCTACAACGCTCGTTCTGAATTACTCCGTTGTGCGGTGAATCCAGAAGGACCGTGTCAGGGATGTAGATACTATCAGAAAAAATAGACGATCGCGCATTATCTATTTTCAGATCTCGATCGTGAATTTTTCAAATCAATCATTTTTCGACGAAACGCTGTATTAACAACAACATTTTTTATTTTCTTTTTTGAAGATTTTTAAGAGTACGCGGTGTGCAATCTTTTTGTCAAGCCATATGGTGAGCGAGTCGAAAAATCCCCCATTCCCCATTCCCCATTCCCCATTCCCCCGTGCGGTCAGGTTTTGGATAAACAAGTTGCACATGGCGTAAAATGCCAAAATTCATCAACGACAGTTATCGAAAATTTGTTTGAACTCCAGAAAATCAGCTGTGAATGGATGGCACGATATCGTAAAATTGGCATCCCTCGGACTCGATCGCCAATCTCTCCTTTTACCCAAGACGGAGAGCAACGTTAGCAAGCTTTTGGGGCAACTCGACACCGCTGATTCGGAACGATCGCTACTGAGTGCGGCGGCAATTCTGGGCTTACACCAGCAAGCCGGGCACGTACCAACTGTCAAAGCAGGCGATCGCATTGCTCCCTGTGTCCCCGATCCATTCCCATTTTGCTCTCCTCGCGCGGCGCAACACCTGCAACAAATGCTCGCGGGTGAGTCGGCTAATGAATTTGCCAATGCGTTTGCCAAAGTACTTCCCGAATGGCTGGAGGCGGTGACAAAAGCCCAACAACGGGTTCCGTCAGAATGCTTGCCGCCGTTGCTGGAGTGGGGACGGCAACATCCCCAATTTCGCGCGATTCTGTTCCCGGTTCTCGGCAAGCGAGGATGCTGGCTGGCACAGCAAAACCCCGATTGGGACTACGTTCGAGATTTCAATATCGAACCGGGAACGGAAGCCCAGATGTGGCAGCAGGGAACGAGTGGGATGCGCCAGCAGGTGTTGCAACGGCTGCGTGCCACCGATCCGAGTTTAGCTGCCGAATGGGTAAAATCGTCTTGGAAAAAGGATAAGGCCCCCGATCGAGCAAAGTTTTTGGCGGCGTTTGCGGTAGGGTTGAGTTTGGCAGACGTTGCCCTACTGGAATTGGCGCTGGCGGATAAAAGCAAACTGGTTCGCGCGGCGGCTGCGGACTTGCTGGCGAGACTGCCGCAATCAGGATTTTGCGATCGATCGCGCCAGCGACTGCTGAAGTACGTCACGATTTCTCAAAACCCCTCCCTACAGCTAGATATCAAATTAGAGATCGAACTGCCCAAAACCTGTCCGAAAGAAGCCACCCGCGATGGCATCGTTCCCCAACCCCCGGCGGGGATTAAAGCCCAGCCTTGGTGGCTGTTACAGATGGTGTCGGCGGTTCCTCCAGATTTGTGGGGTAAGTTTGCATCCCCGGCTGCGTGGGTAAAGGCGGTGAAGGGAGAGGAGTATGAAAACGCACTACTGGAAGGATGGGCGATCGCAGCGGCGCGGCATCAAGATGTAGAATGGGCGCGGGCGTTGCTGAAGGTGTTACCGGGTTTGAAAGGGTATGCCATCGGTGGCGAAAATTCGCTCGAGGCGTTGATGCGGGTTCTCCCTGTCGAAGTTCTCGAAGGGGCGATCGTCAATCTCGTGAAATTCGATGGTAGTCGCCTCAGCAAAAATCACCCAGCTGTTTGCCTGTTGCGCCGGTGTCAGCATTGCTGGAGTGCGACACTGACCCGTGCCGTTCTCGATCGGTTCTCCAATGAAATTGCCACGAGTAAAGATAATTATAATTGGGGTTTGCGATCGGCGTTTCTCGATTTTGCCGATGTTATCGATCCGGCGATGGTGGATGAGGCGATCGCTGGTCTGCAAAATGTCGCGAAACCCAGAACCTATTGGGCGCAAACCGTAAATGAGTTTTTAGAGATGCTCCAATTTCGGCGGGCGTGTCGTCGGGCGATCGATGAAATTTAAATTAAATCGCCTGAAATCGAAGGTGAAGCGATTAAATTTGTATTGCCCAAAACGGTGACTTAATAGAATCATATCAAACTGCCTGTCATGGAGTCTTTTAGGGTCTGTTAAATTTGCATTTAAATTGAATTTGGGTTGGAACTAGTAAAATCGACTTTATCATACAGATCGGCAATGGTAATTTCTAGATCGATGGCACTGAGCGTAAACGATGTTTCCATCTCATAATAATCCCGTAATAACCAGCCCTCATTAGTTCGAGTATAATGTTCGATATGAACTGTATATTGGTCTATCGTTAAGTATTCTTCAAAGCTAGAAATCGTCCGATAAGCGCTAAATTTTTCAGCTTTATCGTAGTTGCCAGTCGATTTAGATAAAACTTCAGCAATCAGCAAGGGATTGATAATCGTATCAGTACGTCCCTCTTGAAGTTGCAGCGGATCGCGAGTCACCATTACATCCGGATAGGTGTAACGATTAACTGTAGGAATCCAAAGGCGTTGGTCGGTAACGAAAACATCGTAAGGCTGGCGTTTGAGACCGAAGCACAAAATCGTACAAAGGTTAACTGCAATTCGGTTATGGTTCGGGGTTCCTCCTGTCATTTCGAGAATTTCTCCATTGCAGTATTCGTGCCGGGTATCGGCTTGGATTTCGAGGTCGAGGTATTCCTGGGTCGTGTAAGTTCGTTTTTCAAGTGCAAAGGTCATGGGTACCGATCTGAGTTGTAATATGACTTTCGAGACCTTGGGTTTTTAACTAGTGTAAACAAATTAACTTGATTCTATCGTAGAGATAAAAAAGTATTCAACTATCAACCCAAACTCAATTTTTCGATGGCTGCTGGAAGAGCAATCTTTAGAACGTTGTAAATCCATCGCAATCGACGCTCGAGTAGACATTCTTTATGGAAATAATTCAACTTTTTTGTTCGTCGATTAACTGTTCTTATTTTTACAAGCTTTAGATTCAAGAAACGATATATTATTTTTTTATACTTTAAAAGGGCGAATTAAAAATCAATTCAGAAAGGATTGTTACAATTTTCACAAAGGTAGACCCAAGTTGAAATATTTGCTGATGCTTACATTTTGTATAGCAATTCTGTATGGGGTCAATGTTTATGCAAACCGCTATAAAGTAGCCGATCGCGAAATTGACACTGTAAAATCACTGAGAATTTGAAATGCTTCGTATTCTAGAGATATCCTAGAAACTTCTCCAACTCTCAATCATGCGAAATCGATCCAAACAATCATCGCTTCTCATTTTAGGTCTTTCTCTTGGCTTTTGTGCGACGGCAATTTGTGCGATCGAAGTGGCATTTTCGGCAACGGTTTCGACCCTTTCCCAACAGCTTTCTCAAACTAATCGTGCGTTTCTTCAAGAACCTTTAGATCCATTAGATCCAACAGTATTATTCCAAAAAGGCGATCGCCTCGATGCCGATGGCAATGCGATTTCCGATGTAGCTTTCGATCGCACCGGTAAATATATCGCTACCGCTTCCGATTCCCTGTCTCTGTGGCATCGAGACGGAACTCCCATCGCTTCGGTATTTGACGATAACAGTTTGCCCGTCGAACAAGTTCGCTTCAGTCCCGATGGCAGCCTGATTGCAGCCGCCTTGAACACCCCCGATGAATCTTTTGATTCCCTGATTACCAGCGAATACAGAACTGTCGAACTGTGGCAGTTTGACGGCGAACAACTCCAACCCTTCCGATCCCTTCCTCACGGAGAATGGGTGGAAAAAGTCGAGTTCTCCCCCAACGGTAAAACCATCGCCACTGTTGGCCGCGATCGCACCATTAAAGTGTGGAATCTCAACGGCTGGCAACTCAAAACTGTTTCCGGAGAGGATTTCAGCTTTAGCCCCGACGGTCGCACTATCGCCACCACCGGAACCGACGGAACCGTTACCCTGTGGCAGGTCGGCGGTTGGATTCTGCGCCCAATTCTCGAAATCTCCCACGAAGTCCCCATCACTCGCGTTCGCTTCAGTCCCGACGGCGATCGCATTGCCACCACCAGCGATGATGGAACCATCTTTCTGTGGAGTCGCCAGGGAGAAGCGATCGCCCAGATTAACGGTCACGACGACCGGGTGAATCGCCTCGAGTTCAGCAATGACGGGCGCTGGCTGACCACTGCCGGTGGCGACGGTCAAGTGCGATTGTGGCATTTAGACGGTTTGACGGTCTCCACCTTTGATGGTTACGATGCGGCGTTCAGCCCGGATTCTCGCTTCATCGCCATCGACGACGGCAACTCCAGCATCGGCGTTTGGAATCTGGAAACCTGGAAAAATCAATCGATCGTCAAACCGCGCTACAGTTACGGCAGCCTCTATTTCGGTCCCGATAGCCAAACCCTCGCCTTGACGGAAAATTTCGACGTGCAACTATGGAATGTGGCGATCGACTCCCAGTGATGGGAAAATTAGGAGCAGGGTGAGAAATGACGCTCCAGACGCGGGGACGCGGGGACGCGGAG